>NZ_JBEOYB010000203.1:0-1020 GCF_040296845.1 Streptomyces sp. NPDC001985 | reverse complement strand
TTCTCGAAGACGGTGGTGGTGTCGAAGAGTTCCCCGGTTCCGGTCCCGGTGGTCTGCTGGATGTCCGCGAGGCTCAGATACTGATGGTCCAGAAGCTCGGACTGCTCCCGCTGCACCCGCCGGAAGAACGCGCCCAGCGTCTCCGCGGGGTCCAGCCGCACCCGCACCGGGACCGTGTTGATGAACAGCCCCACCATCGACTCCACCCCCGGAATCTCCGGCGGCCGACCCGACACCGTCGTGCCGAACACCGTGTCCGCACGCCCCGTCAACACCCCCAGAACCAGCGCCCACGCCCCCTGCACCAGCGTGTTCACCGTCAGACCACACCCCCGAGCCCACTCCTCCAACCGCCCGGTCAGACCCTCCGGAAGCCCGCACACCACCTGCTCCGGCACCACCCCCACACCACCCACGGCCCCCGGCACCAGCCGGCACGGACCCTCAAGACCCGCCAGCGCCCCACCCCACGCCGCCCGCGCCGCCTCACGGTCCCGCCCCGCCAGCCACGCCAGATACTCCCGGTACACCACCGGCCGCCCCAGCCCCACACCCCCGTACAACCCGAACAGATCACGCACCAGAAGCGGAACCGACCACCCGTCCAACAAAATATGGTGCACCGTCAGAACCAGCGAATACCGCTCCTCCCCCAACCGCACCAGCACCCACCGCAACAACGGCGGACACGACACATCGAACCGCCGCCCACGCTCCTCCTCCACCAACCCCTCGAACCCACCCGCCGGACCACCCCGCAGATCCACCTCACGCCACGGCAGCTCCACCTCCGCCGGAATCACCTGAACCGGCCCACCCTCACCCCGCACCACAAAACGCGCCGACACATTCGGATACCGCCGCAACAACGCCTCACCAGCCTCCCGCAAACGCCCCGAATCCACCCTCCCCTCCAACTCGAAAACCAACTGCACCACATACACATCCGGCCCCGACACGTCATACAACGCGTGAAACAGCAAACCCTCCTGCAACGGCGACAAAGGCAGAATGTCCAGG
>NZ_JBEOYB010000202.1:0-1053 GCF_040296845.1 Streptomyces sp. NPDC001985 | reverse complement strand
GGCCCCACACACCCAACCGCCCCCGCCGCGCCGCCATCTCCTCCTTCGGCATCAGCGGCACCAACGCCCACCTCATCATCGAAGAACCCCCACCCGAGACGGACCTCACCGGCTCCCCGACCGCACCGCCCGCGCTGCCCTGGGTGCTCTCCGGAGGGTCGGCCGAAGCGCTGGCGGCGCAGGCGCGGCGGCTGCTCGCGGCGGTGTCCGGGGCCGATGGCCCGGACCCGCTGGACGTGGCGTACACCCTGGCCACCGGCCGGGCCTCGCTGGAGCACCGGGCCGTCGTCACCGGCGCCGACCGGGCGGAGCTGCTGGAGGGTCTCGGTCTGCTCGCGGCGGGGGGCGCGGGCCCGGAGGTGGTCCGGGGTGTGCGCACGGCGGGGAGAACGGCCTTCCTCTTTCCCGGGCAGGGCAGTCAGCGGCCGGGGGCGGGCCATGAGCTGTACCAGCACGTCCCGGAGTTCGCCCGCCACCTCGACCTGGTCCTCGCCGCCTTCGGCGACCGGTGGGAACGCCCCCTCCGCGAGGTGATGTTCGCCGCCGACGGCTCCTCCGATGCCCCGCTGCTCGACCGGACGGCCTTCACCCAGCCGGCGCTGTTCGCCCTCGAAGTGGCGCTGTTCCGGCTGGTCGAATCGTGGGGTGTACGGCCGGACTTCGTGGCCGGGCACTCGATCGGCGAGCTGACCGCCGCCCATGTCGCCGGGGTGCTCTCCCTCCAGGACGCCTGCACCCTGGTCGCCGCCCGGGCCAGGCTGATGGAGGCGCTCCCGGCGGGCGGGGCGATGGTCGCGGTGGAGGCCGCCGAGGACGAGGTGCTGCCCCTGCTGGCACGGTGGCCGGGGCGGGTGTCGGTGGCGGCGGTGAACGGGCCGCGCGCGACGGTGGTGTCCGGGGACGAGGACGCGACGCTGGCGGTCGCCGCACGGCTGTCCGCGCTGGGCCGCCGGACCCGGCGGCTGACGGTCTCGCACGCCTTCCACTCGCCCCACATGGACGGCGCCCTCGCCGAGTTCCGCACCATCGCCGCACAACTCACCTACCACACAC
>NZ_JBEOYB010000201.1:0-1062 GCF_040296845.1 Streptomyces sp. NPDC001985 | reverse complement strand
GTGTGTGGTAGGTGAGTTGTGCGGCGATGGTGCGGAACTCGGCGAGGGCGCCGTCCATGTGGGGCGAGTGGAAGGCGTGCGAGACCGTCAGCCGCTTCACCCGGCGGCCCCGGGACCGCCAGAGCCGGGTCACCGCGTCCACGGTCTCCGCGTCACCGGAGACGACGGTGGACCGGGGGCCGTTGACGGCGGCGATCGCGGCCCGCGCCGGGTCGCCGTACTCCGCCAGCGTCTCCCGGAGTTCGTCCTCGGTGATCCGCAGCGCTGCCATCGCGCCGTCGTCGCGGGCGGCCCGCATGAGCCTGCCCCGGGCGGCGACCAGGGTGCAGGCGTCCTGGAGGGAGAGCACCCCGGCGACATGCGCGGCGGTCAGCTCGCCCAGGGAGTGGCCGAGCAGCAGATCGGGCGCCGGGCCCTGGTGCTCGACCAGCCGGAACAGCGCCACTTCGAGGGCGAACAGCGCCGCCTGGGTCAGGTCGGTGCGGTCGAGCAGCGCCGCCGCCGACGTGCCCGCCGGGGCGAACATCACCTCGCGCAGGGGGTGCTCCCACCGGTCGCCGAAGGTGCTGAGAATCTCGTCGAGATGGCGGGCGAACTCCGGGACGTGCTGGTACAGCTCATGGCCCGCCCCCGGCCGCTGACTGCCCTGCCCGGGGAAGAGATACGCGGTCCTGCCCCGGGCCGTCCCGCTCCCGGCGCGCACCACCCGTGCGCCGGCCCCGTCCCGGGCGAGCGCGTCCAGCCCCTCCAGCAGCTCCGCCCGGTCGGCACCCACGACGGCGGCCCGCTCCTTCAGCGTGGCCCGGGTGGTCGCCAGCGACCAGCCGATGTCCACCGGCGACAGCTCCGGGCGCTCGGTGAGATGGGTGTGCAGCCGCCGGGCCTGGGCGCGGAGCCCCGTCTCGTCACTGCCGGAGAGAAAGAGCGGGAGCGCGGCGACCGGCGCCGGTTCCGGGGTCGCGGGCCGGGGTGGGGGTTCTTCGATGATGAGGTGGGCGTTGGTGCCGCTGATGCCGAAGGAGGAGATGGCGGCGCGGCGGGGGCGGTTGGGTGTGTGGGGCC
>NZ_JBEOYB010000200.1:0-1079 GCF_040296845.1 Streptomyces sp. NPDC001985 | reverse complement strand
CGGGTGGTGTCCGGGTGGAACGAGACGGCTCGTGCGGTGGAGAGCGGGTCGCTGGCGGAGTTGTTCGAGGCTCAGGTGGTGCGTTCGCCGGGTGCGGTCGCGGTTGTTGGCGCGGATCGTGAGTGGTCGTATGCCGAGGTGGACGCGGCGGCGGATCGGGTGGCGCGGGCGCTGGCGGGTCGTGGTGTGGGGCGTGGTGATCTGGTCGGGGTGCTGCTGGAGCGGTCGCCGGAGCTGGTGGCGGTGCTGCTGGGTGTGGCGAAGGCGGGAGCCGGTTTCGTACCGGTCGACCCGGCCTATCCGGTCGAGCGGATCGGGTACATGCTCCGGGACTCCTCCCCGGCCCTCGTCGTCTGCTCGGACAGCACGGCGCGGACGGTTCCTTCGGATGTGCCGCGGTGGGTCTTCGACGGTCTCGACAGCCTCGGCGGCGTGGCCGATCACCCCGGCCGGCCGGTCCCGGCCGCGAGGACCGGCCTGGACGACACGGCGTATGTGATCTACACATCCGGTTCCACGGGCCGGCCCAAGGGGGTGGTGGTCACCCACCGGGGCATCGGGAACCTGGTGGCGGCCCAGATCGCGGCCCTGGACGTCGGAGCGGAGTCCCGGGTCCTGCAACTGTCGTCACTGAGCTTCGACGCCTCCGTGTGGGAGCTGTGCATGGCGCTGCTGTCGGGAGCCGCCCTCGTGGTGCCCGATACGGGGAGCCTGCCGCCGCACGGGTCGCTGGAGGAGACGGCCGAGCGGTTCGGCGTGACCCATGTGACGGTGCCGCCCTCGGTGCTCGCGCCGGTGGGTGAGCTGCCGGCGAGTGTGTCGACGCTGGTCGTGGCGGGTGAGGTGTGCCCGCCGTCGCTGGTCGAGCGGTGGTCGCGGGGCCGCGGACTGGTCAATGCCTACGGTCCGACGGAGGTGACGGTCTGCGCCTCGATGACCGGGGCGCTCTCCCCGGCGGGCGACGAGAGCCCGGTCCCGATCGGTGGTCCGCTTCCCAACACCCGGGCGTATGTCCTGGACGGTTTCCTCCAGCCGGTTCCGGTGGGGGTCGCGGGGGAGCTGTACGTATCGGGTCCGGG
>NZ_JBEOYB010000199.1:0-1146 GCF_040296845.1 Streptomyces sp. NPDC001985 | reverse complement strand
AAGCTCCGCCCACAGCGGCACCTCCGCCGCACGCTCCGCACTCCCCGCCTGCGCCACCAGCTCACGCGCCCAGTGCCGGAAGGAGACCGGTACGGGTGCCAGTCGCGCCGGCAGGCCGTCGGTCAGCTGGTCGTGGGCGTGGGCGAGGTCGGCGAGGATCACTCGCCAGGAGACTCCGTCGACCACCAGATGATCGACGGCGATCAGCAGCCGGCCGGGGGTCGCGGGGCCGAGGTCGAACCAGACAGCCTGGACCATCACCCCGGCCAGAGGGTCGAGCCGGCCGACGGCAGCCCGGGTCTCCTCGTCGACCAGCCCCTGGAGATCCCGGCCGGCCGCGTCCACCCGGCGCACCAACGGCCCGGCGGGCACAGTGCCCGGCTCGGGGACGGTCAGCCCACCCTCCGCGTCGGCGGTGAACCGTGCCCGCAGGGCGTCGTGGTGGTCGATGAGGGTCTGCACGGCGTCGGTGAGGACCGGGAGGGTGAGGCTCGCGGGGGCCACCACCAGCGCCGACTGGTACACCTCGGAGAGGCCGTCGGGCCGGGTGCGGCTGAGGAGTTCGCGCATCACCGGAGTCAGCGGCACATCGCCGGTGCCGGCGGCTGACTCCTTCGGGGCGGTGTCGGTCGTGAGCGGGGTGGCGACGGCGGCCAGCCGCGCTGCCGTGCGGTGCTCGAAGATCTCCTGGGTGCTGATCACCAGACCGGCCCGGCGGGCGCCCGACACAACCATCATCGACAGGATGGAGTCGCCGCCGAGTTCGAAGAACGAGTCATCGACGCTCACCTGTTCCACTCCGAGCACCTGGGCGAAGAGACCGCAGAGGGTCCTTTCGGCCTCGGTCTCGGGGGCCCGGCCGCCGGTGGTGGCGTGGGCGGGTGCGGGGAGGGCGTTGCGGTCGAGTTTGTCGTTGACGGTCAGCGGGAGTGCGTCCAGGACGACGAAGGCCGTCGGGACCATGTACTCGGGCAGGCGGTCTCCCGCGAAGTCCCGTACCGCACCGACATCGACACCCCCGGCGGCCGGGACGACATAGGCCACCAGGCGCCTGTCCCCCGGCCGGTCCTCCCGCACCACCACCGCGACCTGGCCCACGGACCCGTGCAGCGCGACAACCGCCTCCACCTCACCCGGCTCCACCCG
>NZ_JBEOYB010000198.1:0-1181 GCF_040296845.1 Streptomyces sp. NPDC001985 | reverse complement strand
TGACATGCCGAAGAACGCGGGGTCGAAGAGGTCGGCGTCGTGGAGGAATCCGCCGTGGCGGGTGTAGGAGGTGCCGGGGGTGTCCGGGTCGGGGTGGTAGAGGGCGGTGAGGTCCCAGCCCCGGTTGGTGGGGAAGCCGCTGATTCCTTCGCGTCCCTCGGCGACGAGGCGCCACAGTTCGTCGGGGGAGGTGATTCCGCCGGGGAAGCGGCATCCCATGCCCACGATCACCACGGGGTCCCCGGTGACCACCGCCGCCGCCGGCGGGGCCCCGCGCCCCGCCACCACACCCGACATCCGCTCCAGCACATGGCGTGCCAGCGCGGCGGGCGACGGATGGTCGAAGACGGCCGTGGGGGGCAGCCGCAACCCCGTGAGCGCACTCACCCGGTTGCGCAGCTCGACACCGGCCAGCGAGTCCATACCGATCTCGCTGAAGGCACGGGCGGGGGCGACACCGGTGGAGTCGGGATGGCCGAGCACCGAGGCCGTCAGCGCGCGCAGCTCCTCGGTCACCAGGGCGAGCCGCTCGTCCTCGGGCCGCCGGGACAGCCGCTCCGCCCAGGGGGAGGCCGCGCCGTCCGGTGACGTGGCGGCCGGGGTCGCGGTACGGCGCGCGATCCGCCGCGCCCGCGCGAGGCCCCGCAGCATCGGATCGGCCGTACCGCTCTCGATGGCCGCCCGGTTGAGCAGCGCGGGGACGGCGAGCGCGGAGCCGCCCGCGAGCGAGGCGTCGAACAGCTCCAGGGCGAGAGCGGCCGGCAGGGGCAGCAGGCCCGTGCGGGCCCACCGGGCCAGCCCCGCCGCGTCGAGCGACCCGCCCATGCCCTCCTCGCCGTCCCACAGTCCCCAGGCGAGGGAGAGTCCTGGGAGTCCGTGGGCGTGGCGGTGGGCGGCGAGGGCGTCGAGGAAGGTGTTGCCGGCGGCGTAGTTGGCCTGGCCGGCGGTGCCGAGGAGTCCGGCGACGGACGAGTAGAGGACGAACGCGGAGAGGTCGAGCCCGGCGGTCAGTTCGTGCAGGTTCCAGGCCGCCTCCGCCTTGGGCCGTGTCACCCGGGCCACCCGCTCGGGAGTCTGTGTCTCCACGGTGCTGTCGTCGAGGATTCCGGCTGTGTGGATGACGGCGGTGAGGGGGTGTGCGGGGGGGATGTCGGCGAGGGCGCGGGCGAGGGTGTGGCGGT
>NZ_JBEOYB010000197.1:0-1265 GCF_040296845.1 Streptomyces sp. NPDC001985 | reverse complement strand
GTGAGGAGGGGTCCGGTGGACCATTCGTCGGTGGCGATGTGGTGGAGGAGGAGGACGAGGGTGTGGTCGTCCTCGGCGGTCCGCAGCAGGGTCACGCGCAGCGGCAGATCCACCGACAGATCCAGGGCCTGACGGCAGAAGGCCTCCGCCTCGGCCGCCAGCCGCTCCACCGGCACCTCCCGCACCAGGAGCGCCGGGCGGGCGTCGTCGGGGTGGAGGACGCGCTGGTGGGGTTCGCCGTCGTGTTCGGCGATGAGGGTGCGCAGGACCTCGTGGCGGGTGACGACATCGTGGACGGCCGCTTCCAGGGCGGCGGGGTCCAGTTCACCCCGGAGCCGTACCGCGAACGGCACGTTGTACGCCGGGCTGGGGCCGCGCACACGGTCGATCAGCCACAGCCGGCGCTGGGAGGGGGAGAGCGGCAGCCGTTCGGGCCGCTCGGCGGCGGGGACGGCGGTCAGGGCGGGCCGGTCGGTGGCGGAGTGCCCGGCGAGGCGGGCGGCCAGGGCGGCGACGGTCCGCGCCTCGAACACATCCCGGACCCCGCACTCGACCCCGAGTGCCGAACGCACCCGGCTCACCGCGCGGGTGGCGAGCAGCGAGTGTCCGCCGAGATGGAAGAAGTCGTCGTCCACCCCGAGGGAGCCGATCCCCAGCGTCTCCGCGAAGATCCCGCAGATGATCTCCTCACGGGCATCGCGCGGCCCCCGGGAGATCCCGGCCGGTGACGCCTCGGGGGTGGGGAGTGCGGTGCGGTCGAGTTTGCCGTTGATGGTGGTGGGGAGGGTGGGGAGGTTGGTGATGGTGGCGGGGATCATGTGGTCGGGGAGTTGTGTGGTGAGGGTGTGGTGGATGGTGTCGGGGTGGGCGGGTCCGGTGGTGTAGGCGTGGAGTCGGTTGTCGCGGACGATGACGGCTGCGGCGGAGACTCCGTCGCAGGCGGTGAGGGCGGTTTCGATTTCGCCGGGTTCGATGCGGAAGCCGCGTATTTTGATCTGGTCGTCGGTGCGGCCGAGGTATTCGATGTGTCCGTTGGTGCGGCGGCGGGCGAGGTCGCCGGTGCGGTACATCCGGTCGCCGGGCGCGCCGAAGGGGTCGGCGGTGAAGCGTTCGGCGGTGAGTGAGGGGCGGTGGAGGTAGCCGCGTGCGTTCTGGATGCCGGAGAGGTACAGCTCGCCGGGGATGCCGGGGGGTACGGGTCGCAGGTGGGCGTCGAGGATGTGGGCGCGGGAGTTGTCGAGGGGTGTGCCGATGACGGGGGTGGG
>NZ_JBEOYB010000196.1:0-1283 GCF_040296845.1 Streptomyces sp. NPDC001985 | reverse complement strand
ACACCCAGCAGCACCGCCACCAGATCCACCGAACGGTCCATCACCACACCGACGTAATCCCCACGCCCCACACCACGAGCGACCAGACCACACGCCACCCGGTCGGCGAACCGCTGCAACTCCGCGTACGACCACTCACGATCATCACCAACCACCGCCACCGCACCCGGCGTACGCACCACCTGCGCCTCGAACAACTCCACAAACGAACCGGACGGAACCGGACGCTCAGTGGCGTTCCACTGATCGACCACCAGTGACCGTTCGTCATCGTCCACCAGGGCGATACGGGCCAGGGTGGCGTCCGGGTTGGCGGCCAGCCGGCTCAGCAGACGCAGCAGCCGGTCGAGAATGGACTGGGCCTCATCGGCGGTGAACAGGTCGGGCCGGTAGTTGAGACGCAGTTTCAGACCGCCGACGGGGCCGGCGATCAGCCCGAGCGGGTAGTTGATCGACTCTCTGATCCCGGACTCGAACACCCGCAGTCCGGGCGGTCCCGCGAGATCTCCCTCAGTGCTGTCCGGTGACACCTGACTCTGCACTCCGGAGAAGAAGTTCTCGAAGGCGAGGATGGTGTCGAAGTTGGCACCTGTGCCTGCCACGCGCTGGATATCGCTGAGGCTGAGGTACTGGTAGTCCATCAGCGCGGACTGCTCCGCCTGAAGCCCGGCCAGCATCCCCGCCACCGTCTGCGCCGGGTCCAGCCGGACCCGCACCGGCACGGTGTTGATGAACAGCCCCAGCATGCTCTCCATGCCCGGCAGATCAGCCGGCCGGCCCGCCACACTCGCGCCGAAGACCACATCCCGGCGGCCCATCAGCTTGGCCACCAGCAGACCCCAGCCCGCCTGCACCACCGTATTGAGCGTGACACCGTGATCACGGACCAGCGCTCGCAGAGCCTCGTCGAGCGCGGGATCGGCCTCACCCGACACCACCTCGCCGTGGACCAACTCCGCGTCCCGCTCCACCGGAGCGATCAGCGACGGCTCATCCGCGCCCGCCAGCGCCTGCCGCCACGCCTCCCGCGCCGCCCCCCGATCCTGCCGGGACAACCACTCCAGATAGTCGCGGTACGGAGTCACCGCCGGCAGACCACTCCCGCTGCCACCGGCCTCGTACGCCGCCCACAGCTCCCGCATCAGGATCGGCAGCGACCAGCCGTCCAGCACAATGTGATGGAGGGTGATCATCATCCGATACCGGTCCGGCCCCATCCGCACCAGCAGAATCCGCACCAGCGGAGGCACGGCCAGATCGAACCGACGAGAACGCTCCTCGAC
>NZ_JBEOYB010000195.1:0-1304 GCF_040296845.1 Streptomyces sp. NPDC001985 | reverse complement strand
GTCATCGGCACCAACGAGGGCCTGGCCGCCGCCCGCGAGCGCGGCCGGGTCGGCGGACGCCCCAGCGTCGCCACCGAGGAAGTCATCCGCGCCGCCCGCGATCTGCTGCCCGACCCCGGCCGCTCGATCACCTCGATCGCCAAGCTGCTGGGCGTCTCCCCGGGCACCCTCTACAACCACATCCCCGACCTGCGCGAGCTCCGCGTCGGCGCCGTGCCCCGCCAGATCGAAGCGCCGGCGAAGCAGAACGACTCCAGAAAGATCAATCTCAGCGGCCCTCAGGGCAACCCGCGGATGTCGCACACTCCGGGTCATGGGTGTCGGCAGAACTCCGCGTCGGTGAGGTCCCGGGCCGCCGCGCCCTGGAGTGCGAGGTGGTCGGTGTTGAAGTACACGGTCATGCGGTGGCGGGTGTCGCGGGTGGAGACCGAGAGGGCTTCGAATCCGTAGCCGGCGCCGCGCTGTCCCCAGAGCTCGGTCCCGCAGGAGGAGGTCATGCGGAAGAGGCCGAGCCCGTGGGCGTCGGCGCCGACGGGGATGGTGGTGGTCATCTCCCTCAGTTGCGCCCGGGGCAGCAGCCGGCCGTCGAGGAGGGCGTCGTAGAAACGGTCGAGGTCGTCGGCCGTGCTGATGATCTCACCGCTGGCGCGGAGCGGTGAGGGGTTGAACCCGGTGACGTCGACTCCCGGCGGGGGCGCCTGGATCTGGGCGGTGGAGTAGGCCCGTCCGGACGGCCGGGGCAGTGTCTCGCGGGTGCCCGGCGAGCCGGTGCCCCGCAGGCGGAGGGGGGCGATGATGCGCCGGTGCAGCTCGTCCTCGTAGGAGTGGCCGGTGATCTTCTCCACGATCAGCGCGGCCAGCAGGTAGTTGGTGTTGGAGTACACGAACCGTTCGCCGGGGGCCGCCGGGGGCGGCTTCGACATCGCGACGGCCAGAAGCTCGGCGGCCGTCCAGGTCTCGTGCAGGTGCTTCAGCCAGATCGGGCCGATCTGGTGCAGGGCGGGGTCGTTGAGGTAGTTGTACACGCCGCTGGTGTGGTTCAGCAGCTGTCGGACGGTGATGCGGCGGCCGTCGTGGCCGTGGCCCCGGACCACCCCGGGCAGATACTTCTCCACGGTGTCGTCGATGCTGAGGCGTCCCTCTGTCTCCAGTTGGAGTACGAGGGTGGCGGTGAACGTCTTGGTGATGCTGCCGACCCGGAAGTGGTCCGCCGGATAGGGAGGGCGTTTCGTCTCCCGGTCCGCGACCCCCGCCGTTCCCGCCCACCGGCCTTCACGGTCGGCCACGGTGACGAGCACCCCGGG
>NZ_JBEOYB010000194.1:0-1358 GCF_040296845.1 Streptomyces sp. NPDC001985 | reverse complement strand
CCCAGCCCTCCGCCAGAACCCCCTCCGGCCAGACGCACGTCAGCGTCAGCTCCGGCCCATCCGGAAGATCACGCGTCACCGCCGTCACCGTCAGCGCATGACCCAACGGCATCCGCTCATCCGCACCACCCGACAACGCCCCCATCTCCACCGCCGGCTCCCAGTCCGCGTCCCGCCCCGCCGCGAACCGCCCCAGATAGTTGAACGCCACCGACGCACCCGGCAACCCCGCCAGCACCCCACCCGCGACCCCGTCCAAATACCGCAGAACACCAAACCCCGCACCACCATCAGGAACAGAACGCATCTGCTCCTTCACCCGCTTCAACACCCCACCCGCACCCAGACCCCGCCCCGGGTCAAGACGCACCGGATGCACACTCGTGAACCAGCCCACCGTCCGCGACAGATCCACCCCCACCACCGACTCCCGCCGGCCATGCCCCTCCACATCCACCAGCACCGGCCCACCCAGAACCGACACCAGCCCCGACAACAACACCTCATCCACACCACAGAAGAACAACGACGGAACCCGCGACAACAACACCCCCGCCACACCCACCGGCACCCGCCACGACAACGACCGCGCCGACCCCACCGTGTCCCGCACCACATCCAACGGCCGATCACCCACCACCACCGCCGGAGCCCCCAGCAACCCCACCCACACCGGCAACTCCCCCGACCGCACCCCCGACCCCGCCTCCTCCACCAACAACCCCGCCCACTCACGGAACGACGTCCCCACCCCCGGCAACACCACCTCACGCCCCGCCGAAACCGCCTCCCACGCCACCGCGAGATCCCGCACCACCACCCGCCACGACACCCCGTCAACCACCAGATGATGCGCCACCACCAACAACCGCCCCGGCTCACCACCCCGGTCGAACCACACCACCCGCACCATCACCCCACCCACCGGATCAAGCCCACGCCCCACCTCCCCCGCCACACCCTCCACCAGCCCACGCAACTCCTCCCCCCCAACACCCCGCGCGTCAACCCGCTCCACACACCCCCCCGCCGAAACCACACCCACACCCCGCACCTCCAACACCCACGCCCCCCCCGACTCCACCAACCGCGACCGCCACATGTCATGACAGTCCAACACCCCCTGCACCACCCCCACCACACCACCCAAACCCACACCACCCGGCACCCTCACCACCACCGACTGACAAAACCCCTCAAACCCAGCCACCCCCACCCCACCAAACCCATACATCACCGGCGTCAACGGCACCACACCCACACCCGAAACACCACCAACCCCCGACGACACCACCCCACCCACACCCCGAGCCACCCCCGCCAACCCCGCCACCGACTGACACTGAAAAACCTCACGG
>NZ_JBEOYB010000193.1:0-1422 GCF_040296845.1 Streptomyces sp. NPDC001985 | reverse complement strand
GAGACCGGGGCCCCGGTGGAGCGCTGGGCAGGCCTTGCACCCGCATCCCCCCACGGGAAGTGGGGTGTCTTTCCTTGGACCACCAACGCATGCCCGCCGTGCGGGACTTCCCGGCCGCGGCGACAAGATCCACTATAGCGCGGCGGCACCGCCCCCGGCACACCCGGCGGACCGGCCCCGCGGCGGTCCGGAGGGCGCGCAGCCCTCCGGACCGTTTGCGCGTCTCCCGCTCCGCCGAGCGGGTGGCGGGTCAGCTGCGCAGCACCCGGCCGTGCTTGTCGGTGCGGTCGTTGCTGGTGAGGAAGAGGATGCCGTCGATCAGCGCCCAGACGCCCAGACCGCCGCAGGTGAGGAGCTGGGCGATCGCCATGCCGGTGGAGCCGACGTAGAAGCGTCCGATGCCGAGACCACCGAGGAGTATCTGGAGGACACCGGCGACGATCTTCGACTTGTCGGAGTAGGGGCGGCCCTGGGGGTCGAAGCCGTACGGGGCATCCGGGGTGGGGACGGTCATGGGGTATCTCCTGGGTGAGCGGAAGAACAACCGGAACAGAGAATTCCGGGGTGAGTCAGGAGGGAACCACGGCCGAAGATCGCACGCTGAACGCCCCCCTGTGTCATGGCAGCGTAAAAAAGCCGCGGCCCCAGCGGGAGGGGGAACAGGTGATCGTGCCCGTTCCGTGATCAATCACGGCAATGTGCGCGCTTCGCGCAGCCGTCGCCAGCGAACACCGGGCCCGTGGCGGGGTCACACCGCGTTGCGGAGCACGGCCCAGGCCACGGCCGCCGACACCACCAGGACCTGGGTCCGCCGGCTCAGCCGGGGCCGCCAGCGGCGTCCGCGCAGGCCCTCGGCGGCCCACCGGGCCAGCAGTGCGAGTGCGAACGGCGCGGTGAGGAGCAGCAGCCGGTTGTCGGCCCAGGCGGCCGCGATATCACCGTGCATCAGGTCGTACACCATGCGGGTGCCGCCGCAGGCGGGGCAGAGCACTCCGGTGAGCAGGCGGAACGGGCAGCGGGGCAGCAGCTGTCCGCCCTCGTGCGGATCGGTGCCGTACAGATACGCGGCGCCCGCCGTCCCGGCGGCCAGCACGGCCAGGGGTCCGGCGGCCGGGTGGAGTGCGGCCGCGCGGGGGCCCGGGCCGGCGCGTCCGGGGCGGCGCTCCGGGGACGGGGAGGACTGCGCGGTCACGGTTCCTGCTTCCGGTGGGCGGAGGGGCGGGTGGGGCGCCTCTGGCCGTCATCCTGCAGGACGGGGCGGGTGCGGGGGAACTCCCCCGGGCCGGGCCCGGTGCGGCGGTGGTGTGGCGTGTGCCGTGCGCGCGCGGCGAGAGGGCCCCGGTCTCCGTGAGGAGACCGGGGCCCCGGTGGGGGGCGGGGGAGGGCGAGCCCCCGCCACCCCCCCCGGGCCGGGGGGGGGCT
>NZ_JBEOYB010000192.1:0-1550 GCF_040296845.1 Streptomyces sp. NPDC001985 | reverse complement strand
CGGGGTCGGGTCCCCCCGCGACCACCCGGGCGAACTGACCGGCGGCGCCGCCCGCGGCGGCCACCAGGGCCGCCGTCAGGGAGAGCCCGCTCCGCAGCCGGCGGCTCCGCCCGCCGCCGGGACCGCCCGGGCCCGGCAGCAGGAGCGGCGCCCACGGGCGGCCCCCGCGCCGCGCCTTCCGGGGCGGTCGGCCCAGCGCGGTGGTGGCCAGCGCTGTGGTGCCGGCCGCGTCCTCCCCGGCCGAGGGGAAGAGCAGCGGCAGCAGCGCGGCGAGTGCGGCGAGCCTGCGCCGGCCGCGCTCCTCCCACGCGTCCCCGTAGGCGGCTCGGGCGATCTCCTCCAGCTCGGCGACGAACGCCGCCGCGCTCGGCGGGCGTTCCCCGGGCGACTTCGCCATGCCGCGCTCGACCAGCGGGCGGACGGGCTCCGGCACCTCCTCGGCGGGCACGGGGGCGTTGAGGTGCCCGAGCGCCACCTCGGCGACGTTCTCGCCGGTGTAGGGCTTGTGGCCGGTGAGGCACTCGAAGAAGGTCACCGTCGCCGCGTAGACATCGGCCGGGGGCGATGCGCGCTCTCCCTGCCACTGCTCGGGCGCCATGTACGAGGGAGTGCCCGCCACCTCGGGAGTGGTGCCCCGGCCCGCCGCGATGCCGAAGTCCGCGAGCCTGGACGAGCCGTCGGCCGTGACCAGGACGTTCTCGGGTTTGTAGTCGCGGTGCACCACGCCCGCGCGGTGGGCGTCGGCGAGGCCGAGGAGAGAGCCCTTGAGCACGGCGAGTGCGGCTTCGGGGCCGGTGGCGCCCTCCTGCCGCAGCAGGGCGCGGAGGGCGATCCCGTCGACGAGTTCCATCACGATGGCGGCGCCGAAGGGGGACTCGACGTACTCGTAGAGGCCCACGACATGGGCGGAGCCGAGGGCGCCGAGGAGCCGCGCCTCGGCGCGGAAGCTCTGCACGAAGGCGGGGGTGGCTCGCATGCGCTCGTTCAGATATTTGACGGCGACCGGAGTGCCGGTCGCCTCGTGCACGGCGAGCACGACGCGCCCGCTCGTGCCGGAGCCCAGTTCCCGGGACTCCGAGTAGCCGGGCACCGCCCACGCGTCCATCCCGTCCCCTCACGCCGTGTGACGCAGACCAGCCGCACGGTAGCCCAGGAAGGTGATCCCTCAGCAGACCTGTTTGCGCCGTCTCCCAGCGTGTCCGCCCCTCCTGAGCCGCCCCGGTCCCTCCTCAGCGGGTCCGGGCACCCCCAGCCCGCCTGGGGGGGCACCTCCCAGAGGCAGCTCCGGGTGAGTTTGAGGACGGACCCTGCACTTCGAGTGGCCCGAGCCATCGCAGCCGGTCCGGGGCACTCCCAGCCCGTCTGGGGGTACCTCCCAGAGGCGGCTCCGGGTGAGTTTGAGGACGGACCCTGTGCCACGGGTAACCCGAGCAATCCCAGCCCGTCCGGCAAACCCAGCCCGTCCGGCGCTTGAGGACGGACCCTGTGCCACAGGACCCCGCACGCTGCGGGCCCGGGGCGGGGGGGGGGGGCCGCCCCCCCCCCCCCCC
>NZ_JBEOYB010000191.1:0-1556 GCF_040296845.1 Streptomyces sp. NPDC001985 | reverse complement strand
TGGGCGAGTCCGGGTACGTCCTCGCCGGGGAGTGCGGCGATGGCGCGGGTGGTGACGAAGACCAGCCGGGACCCGGCGTACCGCTCATCGGCGAGGAACTCCCGCGACAGCCGGAGCGCGCGGGCCGTCACCGCCGCCACGGCCCGCCGGGGGTCGGCGGGCACGGCGGGTCCGGGCATCCGCACCACCACATCACCGCCGTCGGGCGGCGGGAGCGCGTCCCCGGCGGGCTCGGCCCGGGAGCGGCTCTCCGCCACGGGGGTGTCGAGCGGCTGCCATACGACGGTGAGGACACCGTCCCCTGCGGAGCCGACGGCCGCCCGGACCGTGTCCCGGCTCACCGGGCGCAGCTCCAGCGACTCCACCGACCCGGCGGGTACGCCCGTCATGTCCCACAGGGACACGGCGACCCGCCGCGGACCGGTCGTCCTCAGCCGCACCCGCAGGGCGGCCGTCCCCGCCGTGCCCACCTCCGCGCCGCTCCAGACGAACGGCAGCCCCGGCGGGGCATCCGGGCCGGCGACCCCCGGCAGCAGCGGGTGCAGGGCCGCGTCCAGCAGTGCCGGATGGAGGAGGAACCGTCCGGTGTCCCCCCGCAGCTCCTCGCCGATGGCGACCTCGGCCCAGACCGTGTCCCCGGCCCGCCAGACCCGGCGGAGCGCGGCGAACTCGGCGCCGTATCCGAACCCTTCCTCCGCCAGCCGTCCGTACACATCGCCGAGAACGGTCTCGGCGGCGCCCTCGGGCGGCCAGGGCTCCCCGCCGCCACCGGGCCCGGGCGGCGCCGCCGGAGGCGCGGCGGGGGCCAGCCGGCCGCTCGCATGGGCGGTCCACCCGTCCGCTCCGTCCGGCCGGGCATACACATCGAGCGGCCGGTGACCGTCGTCGCCGGGCTCCCCGACCACCACTTGGAGCCCGACCCCGCCTTCGGCGGGGAGCACCAGCGGGCCCGTCAGGGTCAGTTCGGCGACCCGGTGCAGCCCCACCTCGGCCCCGGCGCGGAGAGCCAGCTCCAGAAAGCCCGTACCGGGGAAGAGCACGGCTCCGTGCACCGCGTGACCGGCCAGCCAGGGATGGGTGTGGAGCGAGAGCCGGCCCGTGAGGAGCCGGGCGTCCCGGCCGGCGACGGTCAGCGCGGCGCCGAGCAGCGGATGCTCGGCGGGCTCCATGCCGAGTTCCCCGGCGCCGGCCGGCGCGGCGGGCGCGGTGAGCCAGTACCGCTCGCGCTGGAAGGCATAGGTGGGCAGATCGACCCGGCTGCCGCCGGGGAAGACCGCGTCCGGGTCGAGGGCCGCTCCGCGCAGCCGGAGCAGCGCCAGCGCCGCCGTCACCGAGGTGGCCTCGGGCCGTCCCGGGCGCAGCAGCGGCAGGGTGGGGCCGTCGTCCAGGATCTCCCCGGCCATCGCGGTCAGCTCACCGCCGGGGCCCAGCTCCAGACAGTCGGTGACTCCGGCCGACTCCAGCGCGCGCACTCCGTCGTGGAAGCGGACGGTGTGGCGGATGTGGTGGGTCCAGTAGTCGGGTGAGTGGAGTTGGCGGGGGGTCGCGGGTTCTCC
>NZ_JBEOYB010000190.1:0-1570 GCF_040296845.1 Streptomyces sp. NPDC001985 | reverse complement strand
CGTCTCTTTCGGATCGTGCCGGGGCTCGCGAGCCCCGGCACCGCGCCTCGCCGATCCGGCAAGATCCGAAAGAAACTCCCCAGGCCGACGGCCGGACACCGAGCAGAGAAGAGGCGGTCACCCCTCCCCGGGTGGCCGCCTCTCCGCGTTATTTGCTGCGCGCGCGCACGAACTGGTTGCGCGTTCGCACGATCTGCGTCACAGTTGGTGCAGCGGCGGAGCTGTGCCCCCCTCCCTCCAGGGCCCGGCTCCGCCGCCCGCATGTCCAGGACGAATGTCCCGAGGAACAGGAGTGACGCCTCGTCATGAACCAAGTCCCGAACAAGTTTCCCGATGTGCAGAAGATCGTCGTGGATCTCCTCACCCAGAGCCTGTCGGCGACGGCGGGCGTGACGGTGGTGGAGTCCCCGCCGGTCGGCTTCAACGGCACCACGAAGACGGTCGTCGTCTCCCGCCGGGGCGGGGCCTGGATCGACGACCTCCACCTCGACCAGCCGCTGATCGAGCTGGAGGTGTACGGGCCCACCAAGTCCGACGCCCACGTCCTGGCCAACGACGCGCGAGCCGCGCTCCTCGGCATGGCCGGCAGGGTCATCGACACCTCCGTGCCGAAGACGACGATCACCGATGTCAGCGAGGCGGACGGCCCGCGCTGGCTGCCGGACTACGTCTACACGGCGGCCAACCGCTACCTCTGCATCCTGCGCCTGTTCCTGCGCACCGACTGACCGGCCGCGCTCTCACCACCCACAGACCAGGCCTCGCCGATCCGGCGGGGCCTTTGCCGTACCCGCGGCAGCCCACCCAACACCCAAGGAGTTCCCATGGCAGGCAACAACTCTTCCGAGATCCGCGTCGCCGGCACCGGCCGTGTCCTGGTCGCGGCGGTCGGCGCCGCCGCGCCCAGCGCCTTCTCCGCCAACCCGGCGGCCGACTGGGGCGCCGCCTGGACGGACCTCGGCTACACCACCACCGACGGTGTGACCTTCGCCAAGAAGGACAAGCTCGACCCGGTGGAGACCTGGCAGGCCATCAGCCCGGCGCGGTTCGTCTACTCGGACCGCGATCTGACGCTGAAGTTCGCGATGCTCCAGTTCAACGAGGACACGCTGCCCTTCTTCATCGGCGGGTCCAAGTCGGATGTGAAGCCCGTGGGCGCCGGCACCTCCGGCGTCTACAGCCTGGACATCCCGGACGGCCCGACCTTCGACGAGCGGGCGCTCGGCCTGGAGTTCACCGACGGCAAGGACATCACCTACCGCTTTGTGATCCCGCGCGGCCAGGTGACCTCCGCCGACGACGTGAAGCTGGCCCGCAAGTCGGCGGCCTCGCTCGGTGTCACCTTCACCGCGCTGTCCCAGGGCGCGACGGCGCCGCTGGCGACCTTCCTGATGAAGGACCCGGCGTACTCCGTCACCCCGTAACACCCGCCGGACCGGGGCCGGCCCTCTCCACGGGCCGGGCCCCCCCCCCCCCCCCCCCCCCCCCCCCCCCCCCGGGGGGGGCCCCCCCCCCCCCGGGGGGCGGCAACCCCCGCCGGCCCCGCCCCCGGGGGCCGCGCGGCCGCCCC
>NZ_JBEOYB010000189.1:0-1673 GCF_040296845.1 Streptomyces sp. NPDC001985 | reverse complement strand
GCCGACCTCCTCCAGGCCATGTACGGACGCAACGGCGAAGCCCCCGTCCCCATCATCGCCCCCCGCACCCCCGGCGACTGCTTCGACGCCGCCATCGAAGCCGCCCGCATCGCCCTCACCTACCGCACCCCCGTCTTCCTCCTCTCCGACGGCTACCTCGCCAACGGCTCCGAACCCTGGCGCATCCCCGACACCGAAACCCTCCCCGACCTCCGCACCCCCTTCACCACCACCCCCAACCACACCCTCGACGACGGCACCCACACCTTCTGGCCCTACAAACGCGACCCCCACACCCTCGCCCGCCCCTGGGCCGTCCCCGGCACCCCCGGACTCGAACACCGCATCGGCGGCATCGAAAAACAAGACGGCACCGGCAACATCTCCTACGACCCCGCCAACCACGAACACATGGTCCGCACCCGCCAGGCCAAAATCGACCAGATCACCACCCCCGACCTCACCGTCGACGACCCCGACCACGCCACCACCCTCGTCCTCGGCTGGGGCTCCACCTACGGACCCATCACCGCCGCCGTCCGCCGCCTGCGCACCGAAGGCGAACCCATCGCCCAAGCCCACCTCCGCCACCTCAACCCCTTCCCCCACAACCTCCCCCACATCCTCACCCGCTACCAGCGCGTCATCGTCCCCGAAATGAACCTCGGACAACTCACCACCCTCCTCCGCGCCAAATACCTCACCCCCACCCACAGCCACACCCAGGTCAACGGCATGCCCTTCAAAGCCGCCCAGCTCGCCACGGCCCTCAAGGAGGCCATCCATGCCTGAAGCCCTCACCCTGGTCCCCAAAACCACCACCCCCCAGACCATGAAAGACTTCAAATCCGACCAGGAAGTCCGCTGGTGCCCCGGCTGCGGCGACTACGCCATCCTCGCCGCCGTCCAGGGCTTCATGCCCGAACTCGGCCTCGCCAAAGAGAACATCGTCTTCATCTCCGGCATCGGCTGCTCCTCCCGCTTCCCCTACTACATGAACACCTACGGGATGCACTCCATCCACGGACGCGCCCCCGCCATCGCCACCGGACTCTCCACCTCCCGCCAAGACCTCTCCGTCTGGGTCGTCACCGGCGACGGCGACGCCCTCTCCATCGGCGGCAACCACCTCATCCACGCCCTCCGCCGCAACGTCAACCTCAAAATCCTCCTCTTCAACAACCGCATCTACGGCCTCACCAAAGGCCAGTACTCCCCCACCTCAGAACTCGGCAAAATCACCAAATCCACCCCCATGGGCTCCCTCGACGCCCCCTTCAACCCCGTCTCCCTCGCCATCGGAGCCGAAGCCACCTTCGTCGCCCGCACCATCGACTCCGACCGCAAACACCTCACCAGCGTCCTCCGCCAAGCCGCCGACCACCCCGGCACCGCACTCATCGAGATCTACCAGAACTGCAACATCTTCAACGACGGCGCCTTCGAATCCCTCAAAGACAAACAACAAGCCCAAGAAGCCGTCATCCGCCTCGAACACGGCCAACCCATCCGCTTCGGCCCCGACAACAACCAAGGCGTCATCCGCAACCCCACCACCGGCGACCTCGAAACCACCCACATCACCCCCGACAACGAACACCACATCCTCACCCACAACGCCCACCACCCCTCCCCCACCACCGCCTTCGCCCTCTCCCGCCTCGCCGACCCCG
>NZ_JBEOYB010000188.1:0-1798 GCF_040296845.1 Streptomyces sp. NPDC001985 | reverse complement strand
CCGGAGGCCCGCTGGGAACTCCCCGACGGACGGCCCGCGCGCGGACGGCCCGGGGGAGAGCGCCGCGTACGGTCTCCGCCGCCCGCCGCCGGAAGCTCACCCGCCCGCCGCCGGGGCTCACCCCGCCGTGGTCGCGGTGAGCATCCACCCGGTGCCGGCCAGCCGGAGCCCGTCCGCGCTCTCGTGCGGACGCAGCCGCGCGGTCAGCCGTTCCAGGGCCGCGTCCCGTGTGCCGGGGCCGGCCTGGGAGAGGAGATGGCGGCCGGGTCCCGAGTCCAGCAGGAAGCGGGCCGCGTCCCGCGCGTCCCGGCCCCAGGTCCCCTGTGCGCGGACATGCCCGGCCCGTACGTCCCGGAACCCGGCCCCGGCGAGCAGCGAGGTCGCCGTCCCCGCGTCGGCCAGCGAGAACATCCCCGGCCCGCCGGGAGCGCCGAACCCCCGGAGCGGCAGCAGATCACCGAGTGATCCGAGGGCGGTCAGCCACTCGTTCCCCTCCGGCTCGGCGGCGCACAGCAGCGCGATCCGCCCGCCGGGCCGCAGCGCCCCCGCGATATTGGTGAAAGCGGCGACGGGGTCCTCGAAGAACATCACCCCGAAGCGGCTGATCGCGACATCGAAGGAGCCGGGCTCGAAGGGGTGCACCTGGGCGTCGCCCCGGACGAAGGAGATGTTCCCGGTCCCCTCCCCGGCGGCCAGGGAGCGGGCGCGCTCCAGCACCGGGCCGGAGAGGTCCAGCCCCAGCGCGTGCCCCCGGCCCGCCGCCCGCGCGGCCAGCCGGGTGGTGCCCCCGCCGCCGCAGCCGATGTCGAGGACGCGCTCGCCGTCCGCGATGGCGGCCGCGTCCAGCAGCGGCCGGTCGAAACCGCTGTTCACCGCCGACCAGCGGTCCTGCCGGGCGGCCCAGTGGGCGCCCTCGTAGCCGTTCCAGGCCTCCTCCTGGGCCGTGTTGGCGATCCGGACGGGGGAGTTCGGGGTTTCGGGCACGGCAGACCTCCGGAGCGGCGGGAAGAACCCTAGAATGGGCAAGTGCCCAAACGGTATGGGCGCTTGCCCGTACATGCAATCCCCACCCCTCCGGAGGACCGATGTCACCGCGCGGAGTCGCCATTCCCGGCCTGCGAGAACACCTCTTCGACGCGGCCGAGCGGATCGTCGCCCGGGACGGCGCCGCCGCCCTCACCAGCCGGGCCGTCACCACCGAGGCCGGCTGCGCCAAGGGCGTGCTCCACGCCCGCTTCGCCGGCCTGGACGAATTCGTCGCCGAACTCGTCCTCGACCGCTTCTCCCGCAGCGCCGCCGTCGCCGCCGGCCTCCCGGCCCGCGCCGGCACCGGCACCGTCGCGGAGAACCTCGGCACCGTGGCCGCCGCCATCCTCTCCCTCGACCCCGGCGTCGTCGGCCTCTCCCTCACCCGCCCCGGCGCCGCCCGCCACGTCCGCGACGCCTGGCAGTCCGGTGCCCCGGGCTTCGGGTCGGTCCAGGGCTCCGTCGAGACCTACCTCGGCGCCGAACGAACCCGGGGCCGCGTCCCGCCCTCCCTGGACCCCGAGACCGTCGCACTCGCCCTCGTCGGCACCCTCCACCACCTCCTGATGACCGGCTCACTCACCTCCGGACCCTCCCACCCCAGGGTCGACCGCCTCATCCACACCCTGCTGGCCGCACCCTGAACCGCCCACCGCGCCGGCGCCCCGCAGCCGGGCCCGGCGCGGGGCCCCCCCCCCCCCCCCCGGCGGGGGCCCGGCGGACAACCCGGCCGACCGCAACGCCAACGACGAGATAGTCCCGCCCGCAACTG
>NZ_JBEOYB010000187.1:0-1808 GCF_040296845.1 Streptomyces sp. NPDC001985 | reverse complement strand
GTCCTCGGTCTGGACGAGGTGAGTGCCGGCGGTTCGTTCTTCGAGCTGGGCGGCGACTCGATCATGTCGATGCTGCTGGTGTCGAGTGCTCGCCGTGCGGGTCTGGTCATCACCGCCCGCCAGGTCTTCGAGCGTCAGACCCCCGAGGGGCTGGCCGCCGTCGCCGTCCCGGCCACCGCGGCCACGGCCGTGGCCGGGGACTCCGCCGTCGGCGATGTCCCACTGACACCGGTCATGCGCGAACTCCTCGACCGTGTCGGACCCGACCGGCTCGGCCAGGTCTTCCAGCCGGCGTTTCTCCATGCCCCGGCGGGGCTGGACTTCGCCGTCCTGACGGAAGCGGTCCAGGCCCTGGTCGACCACCACGACGCACTGCGGGCCCGGCTCACGGCCGAGGACGGACCGGAGCGGCGGCTCGTCGTGCCCGAGCCGGGCACCGTACCCGTCGAATCCTGGGTACGCCGAGTGGAAGCGGTCGGCTACGGAGAAAACGACCTGCGCCGACTGATCAGTGACCAGACCCGGGAGGCCATGAACGCACTCGATCCGCGGACCGGTGTGATGGCCCAGGTGGTGTGGTTCGACGCCGGTCCCGAGACCGCCGGCCGGCTGCTCATCGCCGTGGACCACCTGGTGGTCGACGGTGTCTCGTGGCGGGTGCTGCTGCCGGATCTCGCGCGGGCGTACGAGGAACTGGCGGCCGGGCGTGACGCCGGGCTCGACCCGGTGCCGGTGTCCTTCCGGCACTGGGCGCGCGAGCTGGCCGCGCAGGCGACCGGCGCGGAGCGGCTGGCGGAGGTTCCCCGATGGGTGGAGTACCTCCAGGGCCCCGCTTCCCTCCTCACCGACGAGCGCGTCGACCCGGAGCGGGACCTTGAGTCCACCATGCGGCGGATCTCGCTGCGCGTTCCGGTGACGGTGACATCGGAGCTGTTGACGAGCGTGCCGACGGCTTTCCACGCGGGTGTCGACGATGTGCTGTTGACGGGTCTCGCGGCGGCCGTCGCCGAGTGGCGGCGTGACCAGGGGGCTGCGGGCGGTCTCCTGGTGGATGTCGAGGGCCATGGCCGGGTCGCTCTGCGGGACAGCGACGACCTGTCCCGGACGGTGGGCTGGTTCACCAGCAGCCATCCGGTGCGGCTGGATGTCGGCTCCGTCGATCCGGTGGAGGTGCGGGAGGGCGGTGCCGCTGCCGGGCGGGTGCTGAAGCGGGTGAAGGAGCAGATCCGCGCCGTCCCCGGTGATGGTCTGGGGTATGGTATTCTGCGTCATCTCCATCCGGAGGCCGCGCCCGAGCTGGCGGGACTGCCCTCGGCGCAGATCGGCTTCAACTACCTCGGCCGCTTCTCCGCCGCCACAGCCGCTGATCCGGTCTCGGCCGACTGGTCCCCGGCAGGGGACTCGGCCCTGGAGATCCCGGGCGGCGAGTACCCGGTCATGCACGCGCTGGAAGTCCTGGGCGCCGTCCATGATCTGCCGGAAGGGCCCGAGCTGACGCTCACCCTGCTCTGGCCGGGAGCGCTGCTGGACGAAACCGCCGTACAGACACTGCTGGACGGCTGGGCGGCGATGCTGGCCGGGCTGGTCACGCACGCCACGGGTTCAAGCAGTACGGCCGGTCACACGCCCTCCGATTTCTCGCTCGTGTCGCTGGATCAGGCGCGGATCGAGGAGCTGGAGGCGGAGGTTCCGGGCCTGGTGGAGGTGCTGCCGGTCTCGCCTCTCCAGGAAGGGCTGCTGTTTCACGCGCTCTTCGACGAGCGGGGTACGGATGTCTATGTCGAGCAGCTGGATCTGGGCCTTGAGGG
>NZ_JBEOYB010000186.1:0-1893 GCF_040296845.1 Streptomyces sp. NPDC001985 | reverse complement strand
CGGCACCCCCGGGGGGGCGGGGGGGCCGCCCCCCCCCCGGGGGGGGGGGGGGGGGCCCGGGGCGGGGGGGGGGGGGGCACCCTCACCAGATGAGGTGAGGATCACCCACGGCCTCCATGAGGGGCACGCGGACCGGGGGTCAGGGGCGCGGGCGCTCCGCCTGTCCGGCCTTCTTCTCCTTGATGCGCGCGGCTTCCCTGCGGACCTCGGCCTGGGTGGCGCGCTCCTTCTCCAGCCACTCGGGGCTGTCCTTCTTCAGCGCGTCGATCTGCTCGGTGGTGAGGGGCTCGGTGACCCCGCCGCGGGCCAGGCCCGCGATGGAGACGCCCAGCCTCGCCGCCACCACCGGACGGGGGTGCGGGCCGGTGCGCCGCAGTTCGGTCAGCCACTCGGGCGGGTCGGTCTGGAGTGCGTTCAGCTCGGTGCGCGAGACGACACCCTCCTGGAACTCTGCGGGGGTGGCCTCAAGGTACACACCCAGCTTCTTCGCCGCGGTCGCGGGCTTCATCGTCTGGGCGGTCTGGTGCGACTTCATGGAGCCAAGAGTATCGAGCGTGTGCGCCGGCTCCGACCACCACCGGTAATCTGGGCGGGTGACAGGCTCGGAAACAACCCCTTCCTTCCGGCTCGCGTACGTCCCGGGGGTGACACCCACCAAGTGGGTGCGTATCTGGAACGAGCGGCTGCCCGGTGTCCCGCTGACCCTCGTCCCGGTCTCCCCGGCCGAGGCGCCCGACGTGCTGCGGGGCGGCGGCGCGGACGCGGGGTTCGTGCGGTTGCCCGTCGACCGGACCGGCCTCAGCGCGATCCCCCTCTACACGGAGACCACCGTGGTCGTGGTCCCGAAGGACCACCTCGTGGCGGCGGTCGACGAGGTGTCGGTGGAGGATCTGGCCGATGACATCGTGCTGCACCCCCTCGACGACACCCTGGACTGGGAGCACCCGCCGGGGCGGCCCGCGAACGAGCGCCCGGAGACGACGGCGGACGCCGTGGAGCTGGTGGCGGCGGGGGTGGGGCTGCTGATCGTGCCGCAGTCGCTCGCCCGGCTGCACCACCGCAAGGACCTCACCTACCGGCCGGTGGGCGGCGCGCCGGAGTCGCGGGTGGCGCTGTCGTGGCCGGAGGAGGAGACCACCGATCTGGTGGAGGACTTCATCGGGATCGTCCGCGGCCGGACGGTGAACAGCACCCGGGGCCGTGCGCAGGCTCCCGCCCAGCCGAAGGAGAAGCGCTCCGCGCCTCCGGCGCCGCGCCGCAAGCCCAACCAGGGCAAGCCCTCCTCCCGCACCCCCAAGCCCACCAAACGCCCCCGCCGCCCCCGCTGACCCGCCCCCGATCGGCCACCTCCCGCCCGGGCCCCGCGGGTGCCGGGGGCGGGCCCGGACGGGTTGCTATCGCTCGGGCCACCTGTGGCGCGGGGTCCGTCCTCAAGCTCCCCCAGAGCTGTCTCTGGGAGGTGCCCCCGGACGGGCTGGAATGGAGGGCCCTGCGCTGTTCGGGCCGGAGGGGCCGAGGCCCGGTGTCCCGCGTCGCTGGAGAGCCGGTACGCGAGGCCCGGCTCCCCCCGAGGAGCTGAACCCCACCCACCCGGCTCCGCTGGTGTTTGAGCAGCGCCACTCCGGTCCTGCTGGCGATGGAGGCGCACCTGTCCCGCCCCGTCGGCGTTTGAGCCGCGCGACCCAGCCTCTCCGGCGCCGAGCCGCACCATCCCAGCCCTTCCGGCCGGGCCGAGCCGCACCACCCCAGCGCTTCAGGCCGGGCCGAGGCACGAAATCCAGCCTCGCCGGCGATTGAGGCGCGGGGGTTCGGGGGCCGGCCCCCGACCGTGGCCCGCGGGATGCGGGGTCCTCGGGGCCGTCGGTGTCGGGGAAGCCCTGGCCCAGATTGATG
>NZ_JBEOYB010000185.1:0-1944 GCF_040296845.1 Streptomyces sp. NPDC001985 | reverse complement strand
GGGTCAGTTCTTGCGGGTGGTGATGTCGTCGGTGAGCTGGGGAACGACGGTGAAGAGATCACCGACGACGCCGTAGTCGGCGAGGTCGAAGATCGGGGCCTCCGCGTCCTTGTTCACGGCCACGATGGTCTTGGACGTCTGCATCCCGGCCCGGTGCTGGATCGCACCCGAGATCCCCGCCGCGATGTACAACTGCGGCGCGACACTCTTCCCCGTCTGCCCGACCTGCTGGGAATGCGGATACCAGCCCGCGTCGACCGCCGCCCGCGAAGCACCGACCGCCGCCCCGAGACTGTCCGCGAGCGCCTCGACCACGGAGAAGTTCTCCGCGCTCCCCACACCCCGGCCCCCCGACACCACGATCGCCGCCTCCGTCAGCTCCGGCCGCCCGCTCGACACACGCGGCGTCCGCGAGGTCACCCGCGCCGCGGGCACCTCCCCGAACACCACCGCCAGCTCCTCCACCGCACCCGCCGCCGCGACCGCCTCCACCGCCACCGCGTTCGGCTTCACCGTGACCACCGCGACCCCCCGCGTCACCCGCGACACCGTCGTGAACCCACCCGCGAACACCGACTGCGTCACCACCGGACCCTCCCCGCCCGCCGCCACATCGACAGCGTCGGTCACCAGACCCGAACCCAGCCGCACCGCCAGCCGCGCCGCCGCCTCCCGCCCGTCCGCCGACGAACCCACCAGCACCGCCACCGGACCCACCAGAGCACACGCCGCCTCCAGCGCGTCCACCACCGGCACCGTCAGCCGCTCACCGAACTCCGGCCCCTCCGCCACCAGCACCCGCACCGCACCGTGCTCACCCAGCACACCCGCCGCACCACCCGCACCCGCACCCAGCACCACCGCCACCGGATCACCCAGCCGCCGCGCCAGCGTCAACAGCTCCAGCGCCGGCTTGCGCACCACACCGTCCACATGATCAACCAGAACAAGCACATCAGCCATGGAAACGCCCAACTCCTCCACACGAAACCGAAACAGGAACCCCGGAACCACCCGGGAACAGCAACACCGACAAACCCAGAGAACCCAGAACACCCAGAACGCCCAGAACGCCCAGAACAACACTCAGAACGCTCAGAACAACGCCCGGGAACGCCCGGAACAACGCCCGGAACGCCGACGGCTCAGACGAACTTCCGCCCGGCGAGGAACGCACCGATCTGACGGCCGCCCTCACCCTCGTCCTTCACCACCGTCCCCGCACCCCGCGCCGGACGCCCCGTCACCGAGTCCACCACCGTCCACGCCCCCGCCAGACCCACCAGCCCCGCGTCCACACCCAGAGCGTCCAGATCCCACGACTCCACCGGCTTCTTCTTCGCCGCCATGATCCCCTTGAACGACGGATACCGCGCCTCACCCGACTGGTCCGTCACCGACACCACCGCCGGCAGAGCGGCCTCCAGCTCCTCCGACGCACCGTCACCGTCCCGCCGGCCCCGCACCACACCCCCGGCCACCGACACCTCCGACAACAACGTCACCTGAGCCACCCCCAGCCGCTCCGCGAGCATCGCCGGCAGCACCCCCATCGCCCCGTCCGTCGACGCCATCCCGCACACCACCAGATCGAAACCGGCCTTCTCCACCGCCTTCGCCAGCACCAGCGACGTCCCCGCCACATCCGAACCGTGCACACCGTCGTCCTCGACATGCACCCCCCGGTCCGCCCCCATCCGCAGACCCTTCGCCACCGCCTCCCGCGCATCCTCCGGACCCACGGTCACCACCGTCACCTCGGCATCCTCCGACGCCTCCGCGATCCGCAGCGCCTGCTCCACCGCGTACTCGTCCAGCTCCGACAACAGACCGTCCACACCCTCACGGTCCACCGTCAGATCCCCGGCGAAGCCACGGTCACCCGAGGCATCGGGCACATACTTCACACAGACAACGATCCTCAAGCTCACGCCGGCTCTCCTC
>NZ_JBEOYB010000184.1:0-2045 GCF_040296845.1 Streptomyces sp. NPDC001985 | reverse complement strand
CCGGGGCTGACCGCCGAGCGGTTCGTGGCGAGCCCCTACGGCGGCCGGATGTACCGCACCGGCGACCTGGTCCGCTGGCTTCCCGACGGACAGCTTGCCTTCGCGGGCCGGGCGGACGAGCAGGTGAAGATCCGTGGCTTCCGGGTCGAGCCGGGTGAGATCGAGGCCGTGATCGCCTCGCACGAGACGGTCGGCCAGGCCGCGGTGGTCGTCCGCGAGGACCGGCCGGGGGACAGGCGGCTGGTCGCCTATGTGGTCCCGGCCGGCGACACGCAGGACGGCGGTCCGGACGCCTCGGCGCTCCGCGAGTTCACCGGTGACCGGCTGCCCGACCACCTCGTTCCGGCGGCGGTCGTCGTCCTGGACGCCCTGCCGGTCACCGTCAACGGCAAACTGGACCGGGCCGCGCTGCCGGCGCCCGATTTCGAGGCGCTGTCCGGCGGCCGGGAGCCCGGGACCGCGACGGAACACTCCATGGCCGGGCTGTTCGCCGAGATCCTCGGACTGGACCGGGTCGGCGCCGACGCCTCCTGGTTCGACCTGGGCGGTGACTCGCTGCTCGCGATGCGGCTGGTCTCCCGGATTCGTTCGGAGCTGGCCGCCGAGGTGAGCATCCGGGATCTGTTCACCGCGCCGACCGTCGCCGGGGTCGCCCGGCTCATCGACGGCACGGAGACCAGGACCCGTACCGCCCTGACCCGGCAGGAGCGGCCGGATGTGCTGCCGCTGTCGTACGCGCAGCAGCGGATGTGGTTCCTCAACCGGCTGGAGGGCGTCGGCGAGGGCGCGGGCTACAACCTGCCGATGACCCTGCGGATCTCCGGCGAGCTGGATGTCGCGGCGCTGGAGGCCGCGATCGGGGACATCGCCGACCGGCACGAGAGCCTGCGGACGGTCTTCCCCGAGACGGCCGGTGTCCCCCGCCAGCACATCCTGGAAGGCGCGGCGGGCCGCCCCCGGCTGGAGGTCGTGGAGACCGGTGAGGACGACCTCGACGCGGCCCTCGCCGAACACTCGCTGCGCGGCTTCGATCTGAGCGTCGATCTGCCGTGGCGGACCTGGCTGCTGGTGACGGGTCCCGCTGAGTACGTCCTGCTGATCGTCGTGCACCATGTGGCGTCCGACGGCTGGTCCATGGGCGTGCTCACCCGCGATCTGCGGGCTGCCTACGGGGCCCGCCGCGAGGGCACGGCGCCCGGCTGGGAGCCGCTGCCGGTCCAGTACGCGGACTACGCGCTCTGGCAGCGCGGCGAACTGGGCGACCTCGACGACGAGGAGAGTCTGATCAACGCCCAGCTCGCGTACTGGCGGGATGCTCTGTCGGGTGCGCCGGAGGAGTTGGTGCTGCCGGTGGACCGGCGGCGGCCGGCGGTGTCGACGTTCCGCGGCGGGACGGCCGAGGTGCGGGTGGGTGCGCGGGCTCATGCGCGGCTGGTGGAGCTGGCGCAGCGTGGTGGGGCGACGATGTTCATGGTGGTGCACGCGGCGATGGCGGCGATGCTGTCGCGGCTGGGTGCGGGGGACGATGTTCCGATCGGTGCGGCGGTGGCGGGGCGCGGGGACGCGGCGCTGGATGATCTGGCGGGTTTCTTCGTCAACACGCTGGTGCTGCGGACGGATCTGACGGAGAACCCGACCTTCAGCGAGCTGCTGGCGCGGGTCCGCGAGACCGACCTCGCCGCCTACGCCCACCAGGACCTGCCCTTCGAACGGCTGGTGGACGACCTCAACCCGGCCCGCTCCATGGGCCGCAACCCGCTCTTCCAGGTCACCCTCTCCGTGCAAGGCGCCCAGCGCGAGCGCGGAAAGCTCTGGGACCTCCCGGACATCGAGGTCAGCCCGCTCGCACCCGCGTCGGACACCGCGTCGGCCCGGGTGGATCTCGCGCTCGATCTGAACGAGCACCGCGACGACGAGGGCAGCCCGGCGGGCATGATCGGCGCACTCCTCTACGCGGTGGATCTTTTCGACGCGGGGACGGCGCGGGCGTTGTCGGAGCGGTTGGTGCGGGTGCTGGAGCAGGTGGCGGCTGATCCTTCGGTGCG
>NZ_JBEOYB010000183.1:0-2059 GCF_040296845.1 Streptomyces sp. NPDC001985 | reverse complement strand
CCGAAACACCACCAACCCCCGACGACACCACCCCACCCACACCCCGAGCCACCCCCGCCAACCCCGCCACCGACTGACACTGAAAAACCTCACGGGGTGTGATGACCAGACCGGCTTCACGGGCACGGCTCACCAGCTGGATCGACAGAATGCTGTCGCCCCCGAGATCGAAGAATCCGTCGTCGACACCCACGCGGGGCAGACCCAGCACATCGGCGAAGAGGCCGCAGAGGATCTCCTCGCGAGCAGTCCGGGGTGCCTGGTCGGTGACCGCGGCGGTGAAGTCCGGAGCGGGCAGGGCCTCGCGGTCGAGCTTGCCGTTGACGGTGAGCGGGAGCCGGTCCAGTACCACGACGGCCGCCGGGACCATGTGGTCCGGCAACTCCTCGCCGACCCCATGGCGCAGACCGGCAGCGTCCACCTCCGCGCCCGGCTCCGGGACGACATAGCCGACGAGACGCTTGTCGCCGGGCCGGCCGACGGTGCCGTCGACGCCATCGACGCTCTCGGAAGGGTCGGTACGGTCGGTACGGTCGGTGCGGGCCAGGACGGCGGCCTGGGCGACGCCCTCCTGGCGCAGCAGCGCGGCCTCGATCTCCCCCGGCTCGATCCGGAAACCCCGCACCTTGACCTGGCCGTCCGCGCGCCCGAGATACTCCAGATTCCCGTCCGCGCACCAGCGCACCAGATCCCCGGTCCGATACATCCGCGCACCGGCAGGACCGTACGGATCGGCGACAAACCGCTCCGCCGTCAGCCCCGCCCGACCCACATACCCCCGGGCCAGGCCCGCACCCGCCGCGTACAGCTCACCCGCGACGCCGACCGGCACCGGACGCAGCCCGGCGTCCAGCACATACACACGGGTGTTGCCGACAGGCCGGCCGATCGGCACCGTGCGGCCTTCCGCGAGGCCACCGGGCGGGATGCGATAGTGCGTGGTGAAAGTGGTGTTCTCCGTGGGTCCGTAGCCGTTGACCACGCCGAGCCCCGGACACGCGGCCATGACGCGGCGCACGGCGTCGGGGTCGACCACATCGCCCCCCACCCACAGCTCCCTCACGGCGGCCAGGGAGGAGGGGTCCTCCCGCGCGATGAGATGGAAGAGGCCCGCGGTGAGCCAGAGGCCGGTGACCCCGGCCCGACTGGTCAGCCGCTCCAGCTCGGCCGCGTCCGGGGTGCCCGGCGGGGCCACCACCACTTCACCGCCGGAGAGGAGAGGGGTCCAGATCTCATAGGTGGAGGCGTCGAAGGAGTGCGGTGAGTGGAAGAGGACACGGTGGTGGTCGCCCTCCTTCCAGCCGCTGTCCCGTGCGAGATGGACGACCGCCGAGTGGGTGACGGCCACTCCCTTGGGCTCACCCGTTGAGCCGGAGGTGTACATGACGTAGGCGAGCCGCCGGGGATCGCCGACGACACCGGGGAAGGACTCCGCGTCGGGGGCCGCCGGCTCCGCGCACTCGGCGACGTCGATCGACCGCACCCGCTCCGGCAGCCGGACGCGCTCCCGTGCGGTGGCATCGGTCAGTACCCACCGGGTGCCGGTCTCATTCAGCAACCGCCGCCTGCGCGGCTCCGGATCGCGGACGTCCAGCGGCAGATAGGCGCCGCCGGCCTTCAGCACCGCGAGGAAGGAGACAAGAACGCTGGGCGAGCGTTCCAGCAGGACGCCGACGATGTCCTCGGCGCCCACTCCCGCCTCGGCCAGCCGGCCCGCCAGGCGCGACGCCCTCAGGTCCAGTTCCCGGTAGGTGAGCACCTCGTCGTCCGAGCGGACCGCGACCGCGAGCGGGGTACGGGCGACCTGGTCGGCGAAGCACTGGTGAAGGCTCTTCACCGCCTCGGGGAGCGGCCGTTCCGTACGGTTCCACTCGGTCAGCAGCAGCCCGCGCTCCTGCTCCGAGAGCACGTCGATTCCGTTGACGGGCTGGTCGGGGTCGGCGGCCACGGCCTCCAGCACACGGACGAAACGGGCCGCTATCCCCTCAGCGGTCTCCCGGTCAAAGAGATCACTCGCGAACTCCAGATAACCGTCGATACCAGCCGGAACACCATCAGC
>NZ_JBEOYB010000182.1:0-2143 GCF_040296845.1 Streptomyces sp. NPDC001985 | reverse complement strand
GACTGGGCAGGGGCTGGGTCGTCTCTTTCGGATCGTGCCGGGCTCGCGAGCCCCGGCACCGCGCCTCGCCGCGTTGTCGTCAGTCGCCGACGCTCCGCGTGGGCTCCCTCCTCCGCCTCGCGATCCACGGCACCGGACCCCGCTCACCGATCCGGCCCGATCCGGAAGAAACTCCCTAGGAGGTGCCGGCCGGGGGCCCTCCGAGCACCGGCATGAACTTGACGCATTTCTTCTGCGCCGCCTTGTACTCGGGGGTGTTCAGGTCGATTCCCATGAACATCCCTCCCTCGTCCGGCTCGGGGAAGTCCGGCTGTCCGCTCTCCCGCATACAGGCGACATATTTCGACGCGTCGATCTTGGGCGCGTCCGGTGGCCTGCTCTGCTTCTGGCCGATGGGCGGAGCCTGCTTTCGGCAGGCTTCCTCGGCTTTCTTGAACTCCGGGGTGTTGACGTCTATCCCGGAGGACGCCTCAAGCCTGATCGAGCCATTGCTCTGCGGCAGCGGGAACTTCTCCACTCCCTGTTCGCGGAGGCACGTGGAGAAGGCCAGATTCGCCACGTATTTCTCGTTGTCCTCCTTGCTGGAGGGCGAGGCCGCGCTGCCCGTGCCGCTCTTCCCCTCGTCGGACGAGCCGGCCGAGTCGAACGCGAACGCCAGCCCGGCGACCACGAGGGCGACGGCCAGCCCCGAACCCACGCCCACCGCGACGGCGAGGCGTAACTGCTTCTTGCGCTCGGTGCCCTGTCCCTCTGCGGAACCCACCCTGTCGTCCATTTACACTCCCCTGTCCTCAAGTCGTGCGGAAATCAGTCGTCCGATTTCCGCGAGGGGCGTCGGCTTCATCATTCCGTCGTGATCGGAGGTGATCGTGACGCTCTCCACGATCCCATCCACATAGGGTGTCCAACTGTCCGGAGACCCGGTCGGCTGTCCTGTGGCCGGATGCCCTTCGGAAGCGATGAAGAGCATCAGGTCACCCCGGTAGAGCCGGGGCGTGAACGCGTGCAGCAGCCGGACATTGTGCGCGTTGACCTCGTGGATCTCACGGAGCATCCGCGCATTCCTCCTCGCTGCTCCGGCGCCGTCGCCCGGCGCGGGCTCGGGCGTGTCCGCACCGGCCGGATAGCCGTCCAGGCTGACCAGCAGGGCCACCTCCTCCCCCTGGTCCTGGAGGTGGGTCGCCACGGCCTGCGCCGCGGTCCCGCCGAACGACCAGCCGAGCAGGTGGTACGGCCCGGCCGGCTGGACGGCACGGATGCGGTCGGCGTACTCCGCCGCCATCTCCTCCAGCGTGCCGGGGCTCCGCTCGTCGGAGCCGAAGCCGTGCGCCTGGAGTCCGTACACGGGCCGGTCCGCCGGCAGATGGTCGGCGAGGCCGGTGTAGCACCAGCTCAGCCCGGTGCTGGGGTGGATGCAGAACAGCGGGGGCCGGTCGCCGCCGGCCCTGATGGGCAGGACGAGTCCGGTGTCGTCGGCGCCCGCGCCGCCGGTCAGCGACCGGGCGACCGCCTCCACGGTGGGAGCCCCGATCAGGGCCCGGATGCTGACCTCCGCGTTGAGCACCGCACGGATGAGGGCGATGAGCCGCATCGCGACGAGGGAGTCTCCGCCGAGGTCGAAGAACGAGACATCGGCGCCGGCCTGTTCCAGTCCGAGCACCTCGGCGAAGAGCCCGCAGAGCGCCTCTTCCGTGGGTGTCCGGGGGTCCCGCCCGGCCAGCTTGGTGGTGTCCGGCGCGGGCAGCGCGGCCCGGTTCAGCTTGCCGTTGACGGTGACCGGCAGGGCGTCCAGGACGACCACGGCCGCCGGAACCATGTAGTCGGGCAGCCGCTGTGCCGTGTACGCCCTGAGCCGGGGTGTGTCGATCGTGGCCGACCCACCGGGTACGACATAGGCGACCAGCCGCTTGGCGCCGGGCCGGTCCTCGCGGACGATCACCGCGGCCTGGCCGACCGTCTCGTGCGAGGCGATCACGGCCTCGATCTCACCCGGCTCGACACGGAAGCCACGGATCTTCACCTGCTCGTCCGCCCGGCCCGCGAAGGCGAGCTGTCCGTCGGGAAGCCAGCGGACCAGGTCGCCGGTGCGGTACATCCGGCCGCCGTAGGGGCTCGCCACGAACCGCTCGGCGGTCAGCCCCGG
>NZ_JBEOYB010000181.1:0-2232 GCF_040296845.1 Streptomyces sp. NPDC001985 | reverse complement strand
GATCCAGCACACCCAGCAGCGACGGCACCACACTGGCGACTTCCACCCCAGCGGCACGGATCATCGCCGCCAACGCCTCCGGCTCCCTCCGCTCCTCGCTCGACGCGATAGCGAGCGTCCCACCAGCACCCAGAACCACCACCACATCCAGCACCGCCGCATCGAAACTGAACGACGCGAACTGAAGCGCCACCACCCCTTCCGCCACGCCCAGCACGGGACGCATCACCTGCGCGAGGTTCGCCACCCCGCCGTGGGCGACCGCGACGCCCTTGGGACGGCCCGTGGAACCCGACGTATAGATCACATACGCCAACTGCTCCGGACCCACCACCGTCGCCAGGGGCGTGGACGGCTGCTCCGCGACGAGAGCGGCGATCTCGTCCCAGAGCACCACCCGCGCACCCTCACCCGGCAACTCCAGCTCAGCCCCCGACAGCACCACCCCGGCACCACTGTCCGCGACCATGTAAGCGAGACGCTCCGCCGGATGCTCCGGGTCGAGTGGCACATACGCGCCACCCGCCTTCCACACCGCCAGCAGCGCCACCACCATCTCCACCCCACGCGGCAGGCACAGACCCACCACACACTCCCGACCCACACCCAAACCGGTCAGATACCGGGCCAGACGATTCGCACGCGCCTCCAACTCCCCGTACGCCAACACCACCGACCCACACCGCACCGCGGCAACGCCCGGCGCGGCCTCGACCCTCGCCGCGAACAGCTCCAGGAACGTACTCGCACCAACCACAACACCGGTGTCGTTCCACTCCGACACCACCTGAGCCCGCTCAGCCGGGTCCAGGACATCGATCCGGCTCAGCCGCGTTCCGGGATCGGCGGCGAACCGGGCCAGGACGCGCACCAGGCGGTCGAGGAGGGCGCGCGCGGCATCGGTGTCGAACACCTCCATCTGGTGGTCGAGCCGGAGGGTGAACCGACCCACCGGATTCACGTCCAGAGCGAGCGGATAGGTGGTCGACTCGCGTACCTCGGTCCCGGTGAGCCGCAGCGGCGCAGGCGGTGTGTTGTCGTCCGCGCGGTAGTTCTCGAAGGCCATCAGCGTGTCGAAGCCCGCGCCCGGCCCGGATACGCGCTGAATGTCCGTGAGCCCCAGATGCTGGTGGTCGAGCAGGGCCGCCTGTTCGGCCTGGAGCCCGGCGAGCAGCCCGGCGACGGTCTGAGCAGGGTCGAGCCGGACCCGTACCGGCACGGTGTTGATGAACAGCCCCAGCATGCTCTCCATGCCGGGCAGCTCCGCGGGCCGCCCCGCGACAGTCGCGCCGAACACCACATCGTCGCGGCCCGTGAGCCGGCCGATGACGAGACCCCAGGCGGCCTGGACGACCGTGTTCAGGGTCAGGCCATGCGTTCGGGCGAGGTCGCGCACGGCCGAGGCGAGGTCCTCGCCCGGCTCGGTGATCACTGTGCCGGTGTGTGTCCGCGCCGTGTTCTGTTCCTCGGGCGCGACGAGTGTGGGCTCGTCCAGCCCGGCGAGCGCCCGGCGCCATGCCTCGCGCGCGGTCTCGCGGTCCTGCCGTCGCAGCCAGGCGAGATGTTCCCGGTACGGGGTCACCGCCGGCAGCGCGTCCGTGCGGCCCCCTGCCCGGTAGGCGGCCCACAGTTCGTGGATGAGGATCGGCAGTGACCAGCCGTCCAGGACGATGTGGTGCAGGGTGATCGCCATGCGGTACCGGTCCGGCCCCATGGTGAGCAGGAGAACCCGGATCAGGGGTGGCGCGGCGAGATCGAACCGGCGGATCTGCTCCGCGGTCTCCAGTCGCCCGGCCTCGGTGGCGGCCGTCCCGGGGTCGAGATCCGACAGGTTCTCGTGCCGCCAGGGCAGGGTGACCTCGTGGGCGATGACCTGGACGGGCCGGTCGGCCCCGGCGATGTGCCGGAATCCGGCCCGCAGGCTCGCGTGGCGGGCGAGCAGCGCTTCCCAGGACGCCCTGAGCACCGACGCGTCGAGCGGTCCGGCGAGGTCGAGAACCAGTTGCTCGACATAGACGTCCCGGCTCGCGCCGTCGAAGAGCGCGTGGAAGAGAAGGCCCTCCTGGAGGGGGGTGACGGGGAGGATGTCGGCGAGGCCGGGGACGGCCGCCTCCAGCTCGTCGATCCGGTCCTGGCGGACGGTCACGAGCGGGAAGTCCGACGGGGTCCGCCCACCGGACCCCGGGGCCGCCGCGTGGACGGCCAACCCCGCCAGCATCGCCGCCCACCCCT
>NZ_JBEOYB010000180.1:0-2240 GCF_040296845.1 Streptomyces sp. NPDC001985 | reverse complement strand
TCCACCCGCACCAGAGCCGGCCGAACAACCCCACCCCCCACCGAACGCCCCAACAAACCCGCAACCGACGGCGACTCAAACAAATCCCGCACCGAATAACGCACACCGAGGACCGTCTCGATACGGCTGATGAGTCGGGTCGCCAGCAGCGAATGCCCACCCAGCTCGAAGAAGTCGTCGTGGACGCCGACGCGGGGCAGACCCAGGACATCGGCGAAGAGCCCGCAAAGGATGTCCTCCCGGGGAGTGCGGGGCCCGTGGCCGGTGACGGCGGTGGTGAAATCGGGGGCGGGCAGGGCACGGCGGTCGAGCTTGCCGTTGACGGTGAGCGGGAGGCGGTCCAGTACCACCATGGCCGCCGGGACCATATGGGCCGGCAGTTCCTGTCCCAGGTCGCGACGGAGCCCTGCGCCGTCGAGCCCTGTCCCCGTCTCCGGAACGACATAGCCCACCAGCCGCACATCACCCGGCCGGTCGGTGCGGGCGAGGACCGCCGCCTGGGCGACGCCCTCCCGGCGCAGCAGCGCGGCCTCGATCTCCCCCGGCTCGATCCGGAAACCCCGCACCTTGACCTGATCGTCCGCGCGCCCGAGATACTCCAGATTCCCGTCCGCGCACCAGCGCACCAGATCCCCCGTCCGGTACATCCGCGCCCCGGCAGGACCGTACGGATCGGCGACGAACCGCTCCGCCGTCAGCCCCGCCCGATCCGCGTACCCCCGCGCCAGCCCCGGCCCCGACACATACAACTCACCCACCACACCCGGCGGGACCAGCCGCAGACCCGCGTCCAGCACATACAGCCGCAGATCGGCGACCGGTCGGCCGATGATGCTGGCGCTGGAGTGGATCGAGGCACGGTCCAGGGTGAAATGGGTGGTGTAGATACTGGCCTCGGTGGGCCCGTAGGCGTTGACCACGACCGGGGCGGTGGGCCCGGCATGGCGCTCGTACCAGCCGGTCAGACGGCTCGGGTCCAGTGCCTCGCCGGCGAGGAAGATCCAGCGCAGGGCGAGCCCCGCGCCGGTCCGGGGCTCCTCCTGATCGGCCTGGTCGAGCTGGTGGAAGGCCGACGGTGTCTCGCTGAGGACGGTGACCCCCTCCCGGACCAGGAGCCGGAGCAGCTCCGCCGGTGAGCGGGTGGTGGTGAAGGGGATCACGACCAGCTTGCCGCCGTTCAGCAGCGCTCCCCAGATCTCCCAGACGGAGACGTCGAAGGAGGAGGAGTGGAAGAGCGTCCAGACATCGTCCGGGCCGAAGGCGAACTCGGGGTGCAGGGACGCCATGAGCCGCTGCACATTCCGGTGCGAGACGACCACGCCCTTCGGCCTGCCGGTGGAGCCCGAGGTGTAGATGACATAGGCCCGGTTCTCCGGACTCGGCACGGCGGTACGGTCCGCGTCGGTCGGGTTGGAGTCGGGGTGTGCCGCGAGCGCTCGCCCGGTCCCGGGGTCGTCGAGCACCACCCGGGGGACACCGGTCCGCGGCAGCCGCTCGGCGACATCGGCCGTGGTCAGTACGGAGACGGGGCGGGAGTCGGCGAGCATGAGGGCGATCCGCTCGACGGGGTACTCCGGGTCCACCGGCACATAGGCCGCGCCGGCCTTGAGCACCGCCAGTATCCCGATCACTGTCTCCGCCGAGCGGGGCAGCGCGAGTGCCACGGTCCGCTCGGGCCCGGCGCCCTGGGCGATCAGGAGCCGCGCCAGCCGGTTGGCCCGCGCGTTCACCTCGGCATAGCTCAGCGACAGATCGCCGAACACCACGGCCACGGCGTGCGGCGACCGCGCCACCCGCTCCTCGAACAGCGTGTGGAGACATCGCGGCGCCGTCTCCGGCGCCTGCGGGTTCCACTCGACGAGCAGCCGCCGGCGCTCGGGCTCCGAGAGCACATCCAGCCGGCCGGTCAGCTCGTCGGGGTTCTCCACGACCCTCTCCAGAACCCGGAGGAAGCGCGCCATGATCCCGTCGACGGCCTCGCGCTCGAAGAGGTCGGGGCGGTAGGTCAGCCGTACGGTCAGCTCGTCGCCGGGCACGACCGACAGCGTCAGCGGATAGTGGGTGACGCCCTCGCCATGGGTCCGCACCCCGGTGAGCCGGAAACCCGCCTCGGGTCCGACGAGACCGTCGAGCTCCAGGGGGAAGTTCTCGAAGACGGTGGTGGTGTCGAAGAGTTCCCCGGTTCCGGTCCCGGTGGTCTGCTGGATGTCCGCGAGGCTCAGATACTGATGGTCCAGAAG
>NZ_JBEOYB010000179.1:0-2535 GCF_040296845.1 Streptomyces sp. NPDC001985 | reverse complement strand
TCGCCGCCGCCCTCCCCGACGCGGTCGTCCTCGCCGCCCGGGCCTCTCGGCTGCCGGCCGGGGGCGGGAGGCTATCCGGGCCAGGTGCCGGACAGACGGTGGACGGCGGTTGCTCCGCCCCGGTCGACCGCGGCCCGGACGGTGGAGAACACCGCGCCCTGGATCGCGGCGGCCAGCAGCACCTCACCCCAGGTGCGGTCCCGGTCGGTGGCGCCGGGTGCCTCGTCCTCGTGGCCCAGTCTCTTCCAGACCTGCTGGAACACCGCTCCGGCGAGCATGCCGCCGGCGATTCCCAGCACCGTCCCGACGGGCTTGTAGGCGAGGGTGGAGGCCTTCATCGCCGGCTCCGCTTCCGGCAGACGACAAGGACGAGGGCGAGCGCGGCGACCGTGCCGATGACCAGGCCGCGGTTCTCGTTCGCCGTGGTGGCCGCCTGCGCGGCCCGTGCCCGGACGGGCTCGGGCGTCCTGTCCCGTGCCGTCGCCCAGGCCTGCGCGGCCGTCTCCTGGACCTGTGCCGCTGTCTCCTGGACCTGCTGCTTCACCATCTCCGCCCGCTCCTGGGCCTGTGCGGTGAGATCGGCTTTCGCCGCCAGCTCCTCGACCGTGTGCCCGAGCTCCTCGCGGGTGGCCCGGGCCTGGTCGCGCAGCTCGTCGGGCGTCGAGTCCTGTCCGGTGGGGGCGTTGTCGGTCATCGGTGTGCGCTCTCCTTGATCTGGGTGATGTCGGCCTTCACGTTGCCGGCGGCCCGTCGCGGTACGGGCGGGGCCGCCCGGCTGACTTCCCTTCTGCCCGCGGCGGCGAGAGCACCGGCGATCGCGAACAGCACCAGCGTGATCACCAGGGCGGACAGCCACAGCGGCCAGAGAAGCCCGAGAGCGATGACGGCGGTGGCCACCAGCGCCTGGAGCGCCAGGACCGCGACGAGCCCCGCGCCTCCGTACAGCCCGCCGCCCCGCCCCAGCCTTCTGCCCTTCTCCCTCATCTCCGCCCGCGCCAGGGCCAGCTCCTGGCGCACCAGCCGGGAGAACTGGTCGGACGCCCGGTTGACCAGCTCGCCGACGGATTCCCCGGAAGCGGGCGGGGGCTCCGGTGACCTGTCCATACGCACCACCTTTCCGTGCTCGCTCTGTGCCCCCGCGTACCCGGGGCGCGCCACCCCATGCGACCCCGGACCCGCAGATCACGGTCGGTTTCCCGCCGCCCCGGCCCCGTGGGCATCCGCGCCCGCGCCCCGGGAAATCCCGTCGCGCCGGACGGCGGAGATCCGGCACGGTGGGACCATGAGCCTCTCAAGTCCCGCGTTCCTGCCCGGCATCGAGCTGTCCAGGGTGCTGTACGAGGAGGCGGTGCGGCCGATCCTCCGGGACGCCTTCCCCCGGCTCCGGTACGCGGCGGCCCGGATCGGCGAGGGTTCCGAGGTGCTGGGTTTCGACACACCGAGGTCGGCGGATCACGACTGGGGTCCGCGCCTGCAGATCTTCCTGCCGGCCGCCGACCGCGCCGAGCACGGAGCGGAGATCCACCGCGTCCTGGCCGAGCGGCTGCCCAAACGGGTCCGCGGCTGGCCCACCCACTTCCGGCGGAGCGACGACCCGCTCGATCCGGTCGGCTACATGGAGGCGACCGACGGCCCGGTCAGCCACCGTGTGGGTGTGCACGACCCGGACGCCTGGCTGGCCGAGCGGCTGGGCCGGCGGACGGCCGCCGAGCGGATCGATGTCCGCCAGTGGCTGGCGATGCCCCAGCAGCGGCTCGCCGAGATCACCGGCGGCGCGGTGTTCCACGACGACCCCGGCACCCTCACCCGCGTCCGGCGCGCGCTGGAGTGGTACCCGGAACAGGTGTGGCGGTATCTGCTGGCCTGCCAGTGGCAGCGCGTCTCCCAGGAGGAGGCGTTCGCCGGACGCTGCGCCGAGGCGGGGGACGACCTCGGCGCGGCCGTCGTGGCCGCCCGGCAGGTGCGGGAGCTGATGCGGCTGTGCCTGCTGCTGGAGCGGCGGTACGCCCCGTACAGCAAGTGGCTCGGCAGCGCCTTCGCCCGGCTGCCGGTGGCCGTGACCCTCACGCCCGCGCTGCGCGGTGCGCTGGCGGCGACCGACCACCCGAGCCGGGAGGCGCGGCTGTGCGACGCCTACGAGACCGTCGCCTCCCTCCAGAACGCCTCGGGGCTCACCGCGCCCCTGGACCCGCTCCGGCGGCCCTACCACGGGCGCCCCTTCCTGGTCCTGCGCGCCGACCGTTTCGCGCGGGCGCTCGCGCGCACGGTCACGGACCCGGTCCTTCGCGCGCTGCCGCCGGTGGGAGCGGTGGACCAGTGGGCGGACAGCACCGATCTGCTCCAGCGATCCGCCACCACCGCGGCCGTCGCGGCCGCGGTCGAACGCTCCGTGACCCACCGGGGGCCCGGCGGCTGAGCGTCCGGCCGGGGCCGCCGCCCGGCGCCGCCGGGGGGGGGGGGGGGCCGGGGGGGGGGGCCCCCCCCCCCCGGGGGGGGGGGGGCGGGGTTTTTAGGGGGGGGGGTCGAGAGGCCGGA
>NZ_JBEOYB010000178.1:0-2708 GCF_040296845.1 Streptomyces sp. NPDC001985 | reverse complement strand
CGGTCAGATCCGGGCGGCCGACATAGCCCCGGGCCAGACCGGCACCCGCCACATACAGCTCACCCGTCACACCCACCGGCACCGGCTGGAGGAAATCGTCCAGGACAAGGACGCGGGCATTGCCGATGGGGGCGCCGATGGCCGGAGGCTGATCCTCCGGACCCATCGCCGGATCGAGCGGCACAGCGGTGGTGATCACGGTCGCCTCAGTCGGACCGTACGTATTCCACACCCGCGACCCCGCCAGCCACCGGCTCGCCAGATCAGCGTTCAACCGCTCAGCACCCAGCACCCAGTTCCGCACACCCGACACCGCACCCGGATCCAGCACACCCAGCAGCGACGGCACCACACTGGCGACTTCCACCCCGGCGGCACGGATCATCTCCGCCAGCGCCTCCGGCTCCCTCCGCTCCTCACTCGACGCGATCGCCAACGTCCCACCCGCACCCAGCGTGACCGCGACATCGAGAACCGCCGCGTCGAAGCTGAAGGAGGCGAACTGAAGCGCCACCACCCCTTCCGCCACGCCCAGCACGGGACGCATCACCTGCGCGAGGTTCGCCACCCCGCCATGGGCGACCGCGACACCCTTCGGACGGCCCGTCGAACCCGACGTATAGATCACATACGCCAACTGCTCCGGACCCACCACCGTGTCGAGCGGCTCCGAGGACTGAGCGGCGATCGCGTCCCCGGCCTCGTCCAGCAGGAGGGTGGGTGGCATGTCCGACGGAAGATCCGCCAGTGTCTCGCCGGTACCGAGGACCGTCACCGCAGCGCTGTTGGAGATCATGTACGCGAGACGGTCCGCCGGATAGTCCGGATCGAGTGGCACATACGCGCCACCGGCCTTCCACACCGCCAGCAGCGCCACCACCATCTCCACCCCACGCGGCAGGCACAGACCCACCACACACTCCCGGCCCACACCCAAACCGGTCAGATACCGGGCCAGACGATTCGCACGCGCCTCCAGCTCCCCGTACGACAACACCTCCGACCCACACCGCACCGCGGCGACATCGGGCGCGGTCTCCACCCTCGCCGCGAACAGGCCGAGGACCGTTTCGGCCTCCGGCGCCTCGTGGGTGTCGTTCCAGTCGGTGACGACCTGGGCGCGGTCGGTCTCGTCCAGTACCTCGATCCGGCTCAGTCTGGTTCCGGGGTCGGCCGCGACCTGTTCCAGCACATGGCCCAGGCGACGGGCGAGTCCGCGCACGGTCTCCTCGTCGAAGATGTCCGTGGCGTAGAGGATTCCCCCGCCGATACCGGCCGGCGCTCCGTCGTCGTCCCGCTGTTCGACCAGCGTGACGGAGAGGTCGAACCGGGCTGCCAGCTCCGAGGCGGGAGGCAGGGGGCCGACGTCGAGGCCGGGGAGTTCCCAGCGGGCCTCCGGTACGTTCTGGAGGGCCAGCATCACCTGGAAGAGCGGGTTGCGGGAGAGTGTCCGGACCGGGCTCAGTACATCCACCAGCCGCTCGAACGGCACATCCTGATGGCCGTATGCTCCGAGGTCGGTTTCGCGGACCCGTGCCAGCAGCTCGGTGAAGGTCGGGTCCCCGCTCAGATCCGCGCGCAGCACCAGCGTATTGACGAAGAAGCCCGCCAGGTCGTCCAGCGCGGCGTCCCCGCGACCGGCGATCGGGGTTCCGATGGGAATGTCGTCCCCGGAACCCATCCGCGACAGCAGCATGGCCACCGCGGCATGCATGACCATGAACATCGTCGCCCGGCCACGCCCCGCGACCTCGACCAGACCGGCGTGCGCGTCGGCGCCCACCCTGAGCGGCACCGAGTGTCCCTGGAAGGACGGTATCGAGGGCCTCGGCCGGTCGGTGGGGAGCACCAGCTCTTCAGGAGCGCCCTCCAGGGCCTCACGCCAGTGGTTGATCTGGCTGCTGATGAGGCTGTCGGGGTCGTCGAGGTCGCCGAGGACCTCGCGCTGCCAGAGCGCGTAGTCCGCGTACTGGACCGGCAGCGGCTCCCAGCCGGGTGTCCGGCCTTCCCTGCGCGCGGTGTAGGCGGTCCCCAGGTCGCGGGAGAGGGCGCCCATCGACCAGCCGTCGACCGCGATGTGGTGCGCCACGATCAGCAGCACATACTCCGAAGGACCGGTGACGAACAGCCACGTCCGCCACGGCAGATCGACGCTGACGTCGAATCCCCGTGCCGAGTGGACGGTGAGGACGTTCTGGAGCTCGCTCTCGTCCGTCTCGATGATCGTCAGCGGCGGCCGTCCGGCGGGACCCTCCAGGATGTGCTGGCGCGGGGCGCCGTCGGTCTCGGGGAAGACGGTCCGCAGGCTCTCGTGCCGGTCGGCGATGTCGCTGATCGCGGCCTCCAGCGCCGCGACATCCAGATCGCCGGACATACGCAGGGTCAGTGGGAGGTTGTAGGCCGCGTCGGCGCCCGAGTCGGTCTCCTCCAGGCGGTTCAGGAACCACATCCGCTGCTGGGCGTACGAGAGGGGTACGACGTCCGGCCGGGGCCGGGGTGTCAGAGCGATACGGGTGTCCCCGTCCGTCTCGTCGATCAGTGCGGCCAGGCCGGCGACCGTCCCGGCGGAGAAGAGGTCGCGAATGCTGACCTCGGTGTCGAGGACGGCGCGAACGCGGGCGATGAGGCGCATGGCGAGGAGGGAGTCGCCGCCGAGGTCGAAGAACGACACCTCGGCCCCGACCCGGTCCAGACCCAGCACCTCGGCG
>NZ_JBEOYB010000177.1:0-2881 GCF_040296845.1 Streptomyces sp. NPDC001985 | reverse complement strand
GTGCTGGGTCTGGACCGGGTCGGGGCCGAGGTGTCGTTCTTCGACCTCGGCGGCGACTCCCTCCTCGCCATGCGCCTCATCGCCCGCGCCCGGGCAGTGTTGGACACCGAGCTGAGTATCCGGGAACTGTTCGCCTCGCCGACCGTGGCGGCACTCGCCCGGCTGGTCGATGGCGGCCATGGCACTGTCAGGGTTGCCCTGACACCCCGGCCGCGGCCGGAGGTCGTACCGCTGTCCTTCGCCCAGCAGCGGATGTGGTTCCTGAACCGCCTGGAGGAGACCGACTCGGGCGCCGACGCGGCCTACAACCTCCCACTGACCCTGCGCCTGTCGGGTGAGCTGGATGTGGCGGCCCTCGAAGCGGCGCTCGGCGATGTGGCCGACCGGCACGAGAGCCTGCGGACCGTCTTCCCCGAGACCGACGGCGCCCCGCGCCAGCACATCCTGGACAGCCGGGCCGGCCGGCCACCGCTGATCGTCGTCCAGACCACGGAAGCCGAGCTGGAAGACGTCCTGACCACCCATGCCGGGCACGGCTTCGATCTGAGCGTCGATCTGCCGTGGCGCACAAGGCTCTTCGTCACCGGTCCTTCGGAGTATGTGCTGCTGATCGTGGCGCATCACATCGCGGTCGACGGCTGGTCGATGGGTGCGCTGTCGCGTGATCTGGGGACGGCTTACGCGGCTCGGAGGGAGGGCCGGGCGCCGGGGTGGGAGCCGCTGCCGGTGCAGTACGCGGACTACGCGCTGTGGCAGCGCGAGGTCCTCGGCGACCTCGACGACCCCGACAGCCTCATCAGTGAGCAACTCGGCTTCTGGCGGGAGACCCTGGAGGGCGCCCCCGAAGAGCTGGTGCTCCCGGCCGACCGCCCGCGCCCACCCGTGCCCTCCTTCGACGGACGCTCGGTGCCGGTACGGGTCGGTGCCGAGGCCCACGCCGAACTTGTGGAGGTCGCGGGCCGGAGCCGGGCGACGATGTTCATGGTCGTACACACGGCGATAGCCGTACTGCTCTCGCGGATGGGCGCCGGAGATGACATCCCTCTGGGCACCCCGATCGCCGGTCGCGGGGACGCGGCGCTGGACGATCTGGCGGGCTTCTTCGTCAATACGCTGGTGCTGCGCGCGGATCTGAGTGGGGACCCGACCTTCAGTGAGCTGCTGGCGCGGGTCCGGGAGACCGATCTCGCTGCGTACGGTCATCAGGATGTGCCGTTCGAGCGGCTGGTGGATGTACTGAGCCCGGTGCGGTCGCTCTCCCGGAACCCGCTGTTCCAGGTGATGCTGGCCCTCCAGAACGTGCCGGTCGCGCACTGGGAACTCCCTGGCCTCGATGTCGGTCCCGTGCCTTCGGGTTCCGAACTGGCGGCGCGGTTCGATCTCTCCGTGACGCTGGTGGAGGAGCGTGATGCCGAGGGTGCGCCGGCTGGTATCGGGGGCGGGATTCTCTACGCCACGGACATCTTCGACGAGGAGACGGTGCGGGGGCTGGCGCGTCGGCTGGGTCGGGTGCTGGAGCAGGTGGCGGCCGATCCGGAGGCCAGGCTGAGCCGGATCGAGGTACTGGACGAGATCGAGCGGGCGCAGGTTGTCACCGAGTGGAACGACACCCACGAGGCGCCGGAGGCCGAAACGGTCCTCGGCCTGTTCGCGGCGAGGGTCGAGGCCGCGCCGGGTGTCGCGGCGGTGCGGTGTGGGTCGGTGGTGTTGTCGTACGGGGAGTTGGAGGCGCGTGCGAATCGTCTGGCCCGCTATCTGACCGGTTTGGGTGTGGGCCGGGAGTGTGTGGTGGGTCTGTGCCTGCCGCGTGGGGTCGACATGGTGGTGGCGCTGCTGGCGGTGTGGAAGGCGGGTGGCGCGTATGTGCCGCTCGACCCGGAGCATCCGGCGGAGCGTCTCGCTTACATGGTCGCGGACAGTGGTGCCGGGGTGGTGCTGTCGGGGGCTGAGCTGGAGCTGCCGGGTGAGGGTGTGCGGGTGGTGCTCTGGGACGAGATCGCCGCTCTCGTAGCGGAGCAGCCGTCCACGCCCCTGGAGACGGTGGTGGGTCCGGAGCAGTTAGCGTATGTGATCTATACGTCGGGTTCCACGGGCCGTCCGAAGGGTGTGGCGGTGGCGCATGGCGGGGTGGCGAACCTCGCCCAGGTGATGCGCCCCGTGCTCGGTGTCGACGAGGGTGTCGTCGCCCTTCAGTTCGCCTCCTTCAGCTTCGATGCGGCTGTGCTGGATGTGGCGGTGACGCTGGGTGCGGGTGGGACGCTCGCTATCGCGTCGAGTGAGGAGCGGAGGGAGCCGGAGGCGCTGGCGGAGATGATCCGTGCCGCCGGGGTGGAAGTCGCCAGTGTGGTGCCGTCGCTGCTGGGTGTGCTGGATCCGGGTGCGGTGTCGGGTGTGCGGAACTGGGTGCTGGGTGCGGAGCGGTTGAACGCTGATCTGGCGAGCCGGTGGCTGGCGGGGTCGCGGGTGTGGAATACGTACGGTCCGACCGAGGCGACCGTGATCACCACCGCTGTGCCGCTGGACCCGGCGATGGGTCCGGAGGATCAGCCTCCGGCCATCGGCGCCCCGATCGGCAACGCCCGCGTCTTTGTCCTGGACGATTTCCTCCAGCCCGTACCCGTGGGCGTCACCGGCGAGCTGTATGTGGCGGGTGCCGGTCTGGCCCGGGGCTACGTCGGCCGCCCGGATCTGACCGCTGAGCGGTTTGTTGCCAACCCGTATGGCGGTCGGATGTACCGCTCGGGTGACCTCGCTCGCTGGACAGCCGACGGGCAGCTCCTCTTCGTCGGCCGGGCGGATGAGCAGGTGAAGATCCGTGGTTTCCGTGTCGAGCCGGGCGAGATCGAAGCTGTGATCGCTTCGCACGAGACGGTCGGCCAGG
>NZ_JBEOYB010000176.1:0-3188 GCF_040296845.1 Streptomyces sp. NPDC001985 | reverse complement strand
GCGGGGGGCCCCGGGGGGGGGGCCGCCCCCCGAACCCCCGCTCCTCAAACGCCGGAGGGGCTTGGGTTGCTCAGGTCGCCAGCGGGGCTGAAAGGGTGCGGCCCAAAACACGGGGCAGGCTGAAGGGGTGCGCCTGAAACGCCGACGAGGCTGAAAGGGTGCGGCTCAGTCGCCGGCGGAGCCGAGGGGGGCGTGGCACGAACGCCGGCGCGGCCGGGGCGATGTGTCCCAGCCCCCGGCGGAGCCGAGGGGGCGCGGCCCGAACGCCGGCGCGGCCGGGGCGGTGCGCCCCAGCCCCCGGCAAGGCCCTGGCCAAGGTCCGCCTCAAGCACCGGCGAGGCCGCGTGGACGCGGCACCCCCGCCCCCAGCGAACCCAAGCGAACCCAAGCGAACCCCTGAAAGGGCACACCTGGGGGGCGATTCGGCAGACATTCCCCCGTACATCACACATCACCCCATACGCACCCCCTCAGGCTGTCACCGCGCCAGAGCCTGAGGGCCCCCGGAGGCTGGCCCGGTGGTGGCGACTTGGGAGACCGTCGTGCGCGGGGTACGCGTGTACGAAGTACGGTTGCGCGGGGGAAGTCGCCCGAAGTGCACCGGCACCAGGGGTGATTGCAGGACGCGGGGCCTCGGGCCCGCGTCGGGGACGGGGTCGGACGGGGTGGGGTGCTGTGTGCGGCAGGAAGAGGGAGATGCGCCGGCTGTGCGCGCGGCTGGCGGGAAGTCTGCGGCTGTCCGTTCCCGCCGAGCCCGCCTCGGTCTTCGGGGCCCTCGCCGCGAATCTGAGCGCGCAGCGGCGGCGCGAGGTCCGCATCGTGTTCCGGCACTTCCCGCCGGGAACCGTCAGCGGGCTCTGGTCGGACCGGGGCGACCACGATCTGATCGTGGTCGAGGAGAGCGCCCCGCCCCAGCACCAACTGGTCATCACCGGCCATGAGATCTGGCACATGCACGCCGGCCACCGGGGCGGCCACGCGGACGGCGCCGCGCGGGCCCTGGTGTCGGGAGCCGCGCTCCCGGATCTCGCGGGCCTGCGCGAGATGATCGCCGACACCGCCGCCCGCTCCGGCTTCGGCGGCGCCGAGGAGAGCGCGGCGGAGCTGTTCGGGCTGATGCTCGGCACCGAGCTGCGCCCGCTGCTGGAGTGCCGGGCTGGCTCCGGCGCCCCGCCCCAGGGCGGGGTGGCCGCCCGGATACACGCCTCGCTCGGGCACCGCGCGCCGCGCGGCGTGACCCGCCCCGCCGAGGCCCGCTGAGAGCCGGTGGCCGATGGGGAACGCCGGCATGATCATCCCGGCCGTGCTGCTCTTCGGCGCGTTTCTGCTGAAGCTGCCCGCGCTCTGCCGCAACCGGCAGGACATCCTGCTGGGGGCCGTCTGCGGGCTGCTCCTGATGGGCGGGCTGGTCTTCCTGCTCGCCGCGGTGCCGACGATCGCGGCGATCAACCGGATCAGCGGTGTCCCCAACCTCGCCGCGCCCGTGGTCTACAGCGCGATCACCGCCTTCAGCGGCGCCTGTCTCATTCTCATCGTCATCTGGCGCGGCGGCACCACGGACACCACCCGCCGGACCTCCCGGATGTGTGTGATCGCCTACAGCGCGGTGATCCTCGCGCTGAACACCATGTTCCTGCTCGGCGAGGCGCCAGAGGAGCGGCTGCGGGACTTCGACACCCACTACGCCACCACCCCGTTCATCCGCGAGATGATCGTCCTCTATCTGCTGGCGCACGCGGTCGCGGCGGTGGTGACGGCGGTGCTGTGCTGGCGCTGGTCGCGGCGGGTCACCGGGGTGCTGCGGGCGGGTCTGGTGCTGATCGTCGTCGGCTATGTCCTCAATCTCGGTTTCGACGGCGTCAAACTCGCCGCGGTGGCGGCCCGCTGGGCCGGCCGCGACTGGGACGGGCTCAGCACCTCGGTGGCCCCGCCCCTGGTCTCCGTCGCCGCCCCGCTGGTCGGCGGCGGTTTCGTGCTGCCGCTGGTGGCCCAGCGTCTCGGCATCGGCTGGCGCACCGCCGTGCGCTACCGCAGGCTCGGCCCGCTGGCGGGCCGGCTGACCGGCTCGGCGTGCCAGGGCGGCCCCTCGGTGACGATCGGCCCCTGGGCCTCGCTGGAGCTGCGGCTGATCCGGCGGGAGGCCGCGATCCACGACGGGATCATCTTCCTGCGGCCGTACTTCGACACCGGGGTGTACGAGGAGGTGCACGCGCGCGCCCTGGCGCTCGGGCACTGCCCCGCGCGGGCGGGGATTCTCGCGGACGCGGCGATGATCGCCGCGGCGGGCGACGCCTGTGCGGCGGACCCGGGCCGGACCGAACTCTTCCCCGGCGCCCGGCCCGCGCAGCCGTCCACCCGGGCGGACGATCTCGTGGAGATGTCGCTCGCGCTGCGCTCCTCACCGCTGGTCCACGAGGTGCTGCGGCGCGCCGCCCCGTCGCGGGGCTGATCCGCCGGGGCGCGGTCCCGGGTCCGGTTCGACGGCGCCGGAGGCCCCCGGGTTCCCCGGGGATGGAGCGGCCAGCAGAATCCCGCCAAAGGTTCGGAGGAGCCGGGCGCGGCGCGAGGTCGCGCCCGTTCCGCGCCGGCGGGTGGGACCGGCATACCCATTACGGCCCCAACCGGCGCACTCTCCGGCTCGTCGCGGACCGTCCGGAGCCCCGCCGCGTGGCTGACACGCCCTGATCGTGTCCGGAAAACTCGCAACCTCGCCGGGCACCCGAGACCCCGCACCGAACCCTCTGTACGGTGTGGTGCCAGGCTGAGCCGCCGATCGAGCCGGGGGAGAGTGCAGTGGGCACCAGGAGCGCCATGCGCCAGCTCCGTGAGGATCTCGCGGGCGCTCTCGAACAGGCCGGGCCCACCGGACCGGAGGAAGTCTTCGCCGCGCTGTGCGCCCGGCTCGCCGAGCGCCGGGGCAGGCCGGTGGTGCTGCGTTTCGTGGACTTCCCGCCGCAGACGGCGAGCGGGCTCTATCTCGACATGGCGGACCGCGATGTCATCTGCGTCCAGGCCGGCACCCACCCCGTCCACCAGCTGATCATCTTCGGGCACGAGGTCTGGCACATGGTCGCGGGCCACAGCGGGCACCACGGCACGGCCGGGGCGGCGGGGGCCCCCCCCCCGGGGGCGGCGGGGGCGGGGCGGCGGGGGGCCCGGGGCCCGGGGCCCCGGGGGGGCGCGGGCCG
>NZ_JBEOYB010000175.1:0-3211 GCF_040296845.1 Streptomyces sp. NPDC001985 | reverse complement strand
GGGCAGTTGCTGTTCGCGGGGCGTGCGGACGAGCAGGTGAAGATCCGTGGCTACCGGGTGGAACCAGGCGAGATCGAAGCCGTACTCGCCGCGCACGAGAGTGTGAACCAGGCCGCCGTGATCGTCCGCGAGGACCGGGCCGGAGACAGACACCTCGTGGCCTATGTGGTCGCCGCCACCGCCACCCACACGGCGGACGGCACCCACACGGCAACCGCCACCGAAACGCGCTCCGGCACCACCGATACGGCCTTCGACATCGGACGCGAACTGCGCGCCGCCGTCGCCACCGCGCTGCCGGAGTACATGGTCCCGGCCGCCGTCATGGTCCTGGACACCCTGCCCGTCACCGGCAACGGCAAGCTCGACCGCGCTGCCCTCCCCGCCCCCGACTTCGCCCGTCAGGCGGGCGGCCGGGGCCCGGCCACCCCGGTGGAGGAAGTCCTGTGCGGACTGTTCGCCGAGGTGCTGGGTCTGGACCGGGTCGGGGCCGAGGTGTCGTTCTTCGACCTCGGCGGCGACTCCCTCCTCGCCATGCGCCTCATCGCCCGCGCCCGGGCGGTGCTGGACACCGAGCTGAGTATCCGGGAACTGTTCGCCTCGCCGACCGTGGCAGCCGTCGCGCGGCTCATCGGCGGCGCACGCGGTGACGTACGCGCGGCGCTGACACCACGGCCGCGCCCCGATGTCGTACCCCTCTCCTTCGCCCAGCAGCGGATGTGGTTCCTGAACCGGCTGGAGGAGAGCGACCCGGACGCCGGCGCCGTGTACAGCCTGCCGCTCGCGCTGCGGATGTCCGGCGAACTGGATGTGGCGGCCCTCGAAGCGGCGCTCGGCGATGTGGCCGACCGGCACGAGAGCCTGCGGACCGTCTTCCCCGAGACCGACGGCGCCCCGCGCCAGCACATCCTGGAAGGCGCCGCCGGCCGCCCCCCGCTGACCGTCATCCAGACCAGTGAGGCCGAACTCGACGAAACCCTCGCCGACCACGCGGTCCGCGGCTTCGATCTGAGCGTCGACCTCCCCTGGCGGATACGTCTGCTGGCCACCGGGGACTCCCAGCACGTGCTGCTGATCGTGGCGCACCACATCGCGGTCGACGGCTGGTCGATGGGCGCCCTCTCCCGCGACCTCGGCACCGCCTATGCCGCGCGCCGCGATGGCCGCGCGCCGGGGTGGGAGCCGCTGCCGGTCCAGTACGCGGACTACGCGCTCTGGCAGCGCGAGGTCCTCGGCGACCCCGACGACCCCGACAGCCTCATCAGCAGCCAGATCAACCACTGGCGCCAGGCGCTGACGGGCGCCCCCGAGGAACTGACTCTGCCCAGCGACCGGCCCAGGCCGGCCGTGTCCACCTTCCAGGGCGGCATCGTGCCCGTACGGGTCGGCGCGCGCACCCACGCCGGTCTGGTGGAGGTCGCGGGGCGTGGCCGGGCGACGATGTTCATGGTCATGCATGCCGCGGTGGCCATGCTGCTGTCGCGGATGGGTTCCGGGGACGACATTCCCATCGGTACCCCGATCGCCGGTCGCGGGGACGCCGCGCTGGACGACCTGGCGGGCTTCTTCGTCAATACGCTGGTGCTGCGCGCGGATCTGAGCGGGGACCCGACCTTCACCGAGCTGCTGGCACGGGTCCGCGAGACCGACCTCGCGGCCTACGCCCACCAGGACGTGCCGTTCGAGCGGCTGGTGGAGGTGCTGAACCCGGTGCGGTCGCTCTCCCGCAACCCGCTCTTCCAGGTCATGATGTCGCTGCAGACCGCCGCCTCCGCACGCTGGGAGCTGCCGGGTCTCGCCGTCGACCCGGTGCCGTTCGCCGCGGAGGCCGCCCGATTCGATCTCTCCCTCGACCTGGTCGAGCAGCGTGACGAGGACGGCGCCCCGGCCGGTATCGGCGGCGGGGTCCTCTACGCGACGGACATGTTCGACACGGACACCGCGGATGCCCTGGCCCAGCGCCTGGTGCGCGTGCTGGAGCAGATCGTGGCCAACCCGCGAGTCCGGCTCAGTGAGATCGATGTGCTCGGTGAGGCCGAGCGGGCCCTGGTGGTGGGCGACTGGAGCAGCTCCGTCCAGCCGGTCGAGGGGGGTACTTTCCTCGATCTCCTCGGCGCCTGGACCGCACGGACCCCCGACACCGCCGCGCTCCGCTCCGGGACCGGGACACTCTCTTACGGGGAGTTGGAGGCGCGTGCGAATCGTCTGGCCCGGTATCTGACCGGTTTGGGTGTGGGTCGGGAGTGTGTGGTGGGTCTGTGCCTGCCGCGTGGGGTGGAGATGGTGGTGGCGCTGCTGGCGGTGTGGAAGGCGGGTGGCGCGTATGTGCCACTCGACCCGGAGCATCCGGTGGAGCGTCTCGCTTACATGGTCGCGGACAGTGGTGCCGGGGTGGTGCTGTCGGGGGCTGAGCTGGAGCTGTCGGGTGAGGGTGCGCGGGTGGTGCTCTGGGACGAGATCGCCGCTCTCGTCGCGGAGCAGCCGTCCACGGCTCTGGAGACGGTGGTGGGTCCGGAGCAGTTGGCGTATGTGATCTATACGTCGGGTTCGACGGGCCGTCCGAAGGGTGTGGCGGTGGCGCATGGCGGGGTGGCGAACCTCGCGCAGGTGATGCGTCCCGTGCTCGGTGTCGACGAGGGTGTCGTCGCCCTTCAGTTCGCCTCCTTCAGCTTCGACGCGGCGGTTCTCGATGTCGCGGTCACGCTGGGTGCCGGTGGGACGCTCGCCATCGCGTCGAGCGAGGAGCGGAGGGAGCCCGAGGCACTCGCCGGCCTGATCCAGAGCGCCGGTGTCGCGGTCGCGAGCGTCGTCCCGTCGCTGCTGGGCGTCCTGGACCCCGTCTCCGTGCCCGGTGTCTGGAACTGGGTGGTCGGCGCCGAGCGGGTGACCGCCGATCTCGCCAGCCGGTGGGTCGCCGGCTCCCGCGTGTGGAATACGTACGGTCCGACCGAGGCGACCGTCATCACCACGGCCACGCCCATCGACGAGGGCATCCGACCGGAGGACCAGGCGCCCGCGATCGGTGGCCCGATCGGCAATGCCCGGGTGTTCGTGCTGGACGGTTTCCTTCAGCCGGTGCCGGTGGGTGTGACGGGTGAGCTGTATGTGGCGGGTGCCGGTCTGGCCCGGGGTTACGTCGGCCGGCCGGATCTGACCGCCGAGCGGTTTGTTGCCAACCCGTATGGCGGTCGGATGTACCGCTCGGGTGACC
>NZ_JBEOYB010000174.1:0-3230 GCF_040296845.1 Streptomyces sp. NPDC001985 | reverse complement strand
GACGGACCCCGCACCACGGGACCCCGCACAGTGCGGGCCACGGTCGGGGACCAGCCCCCGAACCCCCGCGCCTCAAACGCCGGCGAGGCTGAATACGCCCAGCCCGCCTGGGGGCACCTCCCAGAGGCAGCTCTGGGGGAGATCGAGGACGGATCCCGCACCACAGAACCCCGCACCCGGCGGACCCCCGGGTGGCTGGGTGCCGTGGACGCCCTCTCCGGGGCCCTCACCGGCACCCCCGGCAACCACACCCTCACCCACGCCCGCCAAGTCCTCCACCAGACCCGCCCCGGCGATTCCACCCACCCCCACGTCCTCGCCGCCCTCGCCGCCCTCGTCTACGACGACCACCCCGCCGAGGCCGCCCGCTGGTGCGACCCCCTCCTCGCGGAGGCCGCGACCCGCGACGACGCCGTCGGCCACGCCCTCCTCACCGCCATCCGCGCCGTGACCGCCCTCCGGCTGGGCGACCCGGCCGCCGCCGGCGCGCACGCCCGCGCCGCCCTCGCCCGGATCTCCCCGGCGAGCTGGGGCGCCGCCATCGGCCTCCCGCTCTCGGCGGCCGTACTCGCCGCCACCGCGACGGGCCGGTACGACGAGGCCGCCCACCACCTCTCCCACCCGGTCCCCCGCGCCGGCTTCGACACCCCCTGCGGCGTCCACTACCTCCAGGCCCGGGGCAGGCTGCGGCTCGCCTCCGGCCGCCCCCGCGACGCCCTGCGCGACTTCCTCGCCTGCGGGGAGGCGATGGAGGGGTGGGGGTTCACCGCCCCCGGCCTCGTCCCCTGGCGCGGCGACGCGGCCGAAGCCCTCCTCGCGCTCGGCGAGCGCCCCCGCGCCGCCACCCTGATCGGCGAGCAGCTCGCCCTGCTGCGCCCCGGCCCCTCCCGGACCCGGGGTCTCTCCCTGCGCGTCCAGGCGCTGACGGCCGCCCGGCCGGACCGGCCCGCGCTGCTGAGGGAGTCGGCCGCCGTCCTCGAAACCTGCGGCGACCGGTACGAACTGATGCTGACGCTCTCCGAACTGAGCCACGCCCAGCACGCCCTGGGCTCCCACGACGACGCCTTCGCCTCGGCCCGCGCCGCCCACCGCCTCGCCCGGCGCTACGGCCTGGGCACCCCGAGGACCGCACCCACCGACACCACCAGCACCAGCACCAGCACCAGCACCGACACCACCGACGGCGGCACCCCCCGGTTACCGGGCATCCAGGAACAGCGCCGGGACCGGTCCGGCGAACTGACCGAGGCCGAGCGGAGGGTGGCCGCGCTCGCCGCCCACGGCCACACCAACCGCCAGATCGCCGAGACCCTGCTCGTCACGGTCGGCACGGTGGAGCAGCACCTGACCCGGGTCTACCGCAAGCTCCGGGTGAACCGCCGGGCCGAGCTGCGGCCCCGGCTGCGGATCTCCCCGGTCTAGCCCGAGCGGGCGGCAGCACGCACACCCCCTGCTCACCCCTGTCGCCGGGCGACCGGCGATCACGCGGGGATCTCGGGCCGCCCCGGGCCCCAGGCCCCAGGCCCATCACCGGAAACGGACCACAACCCTTCGGCCCGCCGCGTGATCTCCGAGACTGTCCCGTCCGCCCGAACGATCCCCGAGGTCCCCCGATGAACCCCCGCAGTGCCCCCCGTGCCCTGGCCCTCCTCGCCGCCATCGCGGTGACCGGCTCCCTCACCGCCCCGGCCGCCTCCGCCGACCCCACCCCGAAAGCCCCGAAGCCCGCGACCTCACCGCACGACGACTTCAACGGCGACGGCCACCAGGACCTCGTCGTCGCCGCACCCCGGGCAACCGTCGACGGCAGGGCCGGAGCCGGCTACGTCTCCGTCCTCTACGGCTCCGCCACCGGCCCCCGGGTTTCGAGCAAGCAGATCCTCCAGCAGGGCACCGGCGGAGTGCCGGGCGCACCGGGGGCGGACCACCGCTTCGGAACGTCCCTCGCCGCCGCCGACCTCGACCGGGACGGCTACGCGGACCTGGCCGTCAGCGCCGAGGGCCAGGGCCCGCCCGGCGACCCGGACGCCGCCGGCGGACTCTCGGTGATCTGGGGCAGCCCCGCGGGCCTCGGGCGCGGCACCACCCCGGCCACCTCCCTGAAGGGCTTCACCACCAGAGCCCTGGTGACCGGGGACTTCGACGGCGACGGCCACCAGGATCTGGTGTCGGCCGGCGTGGGCGCCGGTCTCACGGTGCGCCACGGACCCCTGCTGCGGGACGGCACCCCCGCCCGCACGGCACAGGTCCACGGCGAGGACTGGAACGTGGAGGAGCTGGTGGAGCTGGTGACCGGCGATCTCAACGGCGACGGCGCCACCGACATCGTCGGACTGGACCGGGACCCCGGCGCGGAGGGCGAGTACGCCTTCACCCCGCTCCAGTGGATGGGCTCGCCCACCGGCCTCGGCCCGATCCGGCGCAACGCCCTCGGAAACCAGCACGGCGACTCGATCGACGTCGGGGACACGGACAAGGACGGCTACGAGGATGTCGTCATCGGCTACGCGCACTGGATGACCAACCACCAGCCGGCGGCCCACGGCGGCGTGGTCGTCACCATCCCCGGCTCGGCGACCGGACCGGACGTCTCCCGGAAGCGGACCCTCTTCCAGGACAGCCCCGGCGTCCCCGGCACCGCCGAGACGGACGACATGTTCGGCGCGGACGTCTCCGTCGGCGACATCGACGGGGACGGCTACGAGGACATCGCGGTCGGGGTCCCGGGCGAGGGCCTCGGCACCGTCGCGCACGCGGGGGCGGTGGTCACCCTGCCCGGCTCCGCGACCGGCCCCACCGGCACCGGCGCGAAGACCGTCACCCAGAACACCCCCGGCGTCCCCGGCACCGCCGAGGCGGGCGACGGCTTCGGCTCCGTGGTCAAACTCATCGACGGAAACGGCGGAAACGGCGGGACCGGCGGGACCGGCGGGAGTACGGCCGTCCGCAAGGACCTCGCCGCGAGCGCCGTCAACGAGAACAACGGGGCCGGCTCGGTCTGGTGGCTCCCCGCCACCGCCTCCGGCCTCACCCCCGCCGGCTCCTTCGTCTACGGCCCCGGAGCCCTCGGCACCACCGCCGCCAAAGGCTTCTTCGGCGAGAAGTACACCTCCTGATCACCCCTGCCGCTGGGCGAGCGGGCGGCCCGGCCCCGCCCCCCGCCGCCGCCCGCCCCCCCGCCCCCCCCCCACCACCCCCCCCCCCACCCACACCCGCCCCCCCCCGCACAG
>NZ_JBEOYB010000173.1:0-3410 GCF_040296845.1 Streptomyces sp. NPDC001985 | reverse complement strand
CCCGGGCACGCCTCCCGCACCGCCTCCAGCGCACCCGCGGCCATCACATCACCACCGGTCAACACCTCCGACAACCCCGCCAGAGCCCCCGGCGACTCCTCCGCCAGCACACCGAACAGACCCGACGACATATACATGCCCGTCACACCATGCCCGGCCACCACACCCGCCAGCGTCCCCGCCTCCAGCAGACCCGGCGGAGCCACCACCACCCGCCCCCCATGCACCAGAGGCACCCACAACTCAAACACCGACGCGTCGAACGTATGCGGCGAATGCAACAACACCCGGTCCCGGACCGCCGCACTCCACCCACCGTCCACCACCAGAGCCACCACCGCCGAATGCGGAACCTCCACACCCTTCGGCACACCCGACGACCCCGACGTGAACATCACATACGCCACATCACCACCGCTGATCACTCCAGTGGGAGTTCCATCGGGGCCGTTCAGCAGCGCCTCGGTCCGGACCACGTCAACGGTGGTTCCGGAGACCTCCTGGTCCGCGACGATCAGGGTGGCGTTCTCCAGGACGACACGGGCCCGGGCGGCCGGCCACGACGGGTTCACCGGCACGAACGCCGCCCCGGCCTTCGACACACCCAGCAGCACCGCCACCAGATCCACCGAACGGTCCATCACCACACCGACGTAATCCCCACGCCCCACACCACGAGCGACCAGACCACACGCGACCCGGTCAGCGGCCCGCTGCAACTCCGCGTACGACCACTCACGATCACCGCCAACCACCGCCACCGCGTCAGGTGTACGCACCACCTGCGCCTCGAACAACTCCACAAACGAACCGGACGGAACCGGACGCTCAGTGGCGTTCCACTCCGATACGACTCGTTCCAGCTCCGGCCCGTCCACCATCGTGAGCCGGCTGAGCGGGGCTTCCGGCGCGTGGGCCATCTGCTCCAGCAGTCGCAGCAGCCGGTTGAGCAGTCCTCGGGCCTCGTCGGCGGTGAACAGGTCAGGGCGGTAGTTGAGGCGCATCTTGAGACCGCCGACGGGGCCGGCGATCAGCCCGAGCGGGTAGTTGATCGACTCCCGGATTCCGGACTCGAATATCCGCAGTCCCCCGGGGCCTGCCATCTGAGGTTCCGCGTCGACGGGGTCCTGCTGGTTTCCGCCGCCGGAGGGGAAGTTCTCGAAGGCGAGGATGGTGTCGAAGCTGGCACCTGTGCCTGCCACGCGCTGGATATCGCTGAGGCTGAGGTACTGGTAGTCCATCAGCGCGGACTGCTCGGCCTGAAGCCCGGCCAGCATCCCCGCCACGGTCTGCGCCGGGTCCAGCCGGACCCGCACCGGCACGGTGTTGATGAACAGCCCCAGCATGCTCTCCATACCCGGCAGATCAGCCGGCCGCCCCGCCACACTCGCGCCGAAGACGATGTCCCGGCGGCCCATCAGCTTGGCCACCAGCAGACCCCAGCCCGCCTGCACCACCGTGTTCATGGTCACGCCATGGACACGGACCAGTTCTCTGAGGGCCTCGTCGAGCGCGGGATCGGCCTCACCCGACACCACCTCGCCGTGGACCAGCTCCGCGTCCCGCTCCACCGGAGCGATCAGCGACGGCTCATCCGCGCCCGCCAGCGCCTGCTGCCACGCCTCCCGCGCCGTCTCGCGGTCCTGCCGGGACAGCCATTCCAGATAGTCGCGGTACGGAGTCACCGCCGGCAGACCGCTCCCGCTGCCACCGGCCTCGTACGCCGTCCACAGCTCCTGCATCAGGATCGCCAGTGACCAGCCGTCCAGCACAATGTGATGGAGGGTGATCATCATCCGATAGCGGTCCGGTCCCATCCGTACGAGCAGGATGCGCACCAGCGGAGGCGCGGCCAGATCGAAGCGGTACGAACGCTCCTCGATCCCCAGCCGCTCGGCCTCGGTCAGGGCGTCGGCGTCGCCCAGAGTGGAGAGGTCCTCCTGCCGCCAGGGGAGAGTCACGTCGTTGGTCACGACCTGGACCGGTTGGTCGACGCCCGGGAGTTGCCGGAACCCGGCCCGGAGGCTGGCGTGCCGGTCGAGCAGTGCCTGCCAGGCCGCGCGGAGGGCCACCGGGTCCAGCGGTCCTTCGAGGCCCAGGTCGAGCTGCTCGACATAGACATCCGTGCCCTGCTCGTCGAAGAGCGCGTGGAACAGCAGCCCTTCCTGGAGGGGCGAGACCGGCAGTACTTCCACCAGGCCAGGAACCTCCGCCTCCAGCTCCTCGATCCGCGCCTGGTCCAGCGACACGAGCGAGAAGTCGGAGGGGGTGTGACCGGCCGTACTGCTTGAACCCGTGGTGTGCGTGACCAGCCCGGTCAGCATCGCCGCCCAGCCGTCCAGCAGCCGGGAGACCGCCTCCTCCTCCCACAGATGCTCGGGCCAGAGCAGCGACAGAGTCAGCTCGGGACCCTCCGGCAGATCACGCACCGCGCCCATGACCTCCAGCGCGTGCAGGACGGGGAACTGCCCGCCCATGCTGTCCCCGGCCACACCATCGCTGGGCGGGTTCCAGCCCGTGCGAGTGCCCTTGCCGGGAGTGGGAGGTGTGGCGGAGAAGCGGCCGAGGTAGTTGAAGCCGATCTGTGCCGGGGGCAGTGCCGCCAGCTCGGGCGCGGCCTCCGGATTGAGGTGACGCAGGATGCCGTAGCCCAGACCATCACCGGGGACGGCGCGGATCTGCTCCTTCACCCGCTTCAGCACCCGCCCGGCAGCGGCACCGCCCTCCCGCACCTCCACCGGATCGACGGAGCCGACATCCAGCCGCACCGGATGGCTGCTGGTGAACCAGCCCACCGTCCGGGACAGGTCGTCGCTGTCGGCCAGCGGGACCCGGCCGTGGCTCTCGACATCCACCAGGATCGCGCTGCCACCCGCTGTGTCCTGGCCATTCCGCCACTCGGCGACGGCGGCCGTCAGACCGGTGAGCAACACGTCGTCGATGCCCGCGTGGAACGCGGTCGGGACGCTGGTCAACAGCTCCGATGTCACCGCGATGGGGATCTGGACGGACGACTGCCGCATCGTCGCCTCGATGTCCCGTTCCGGATCGACCGGCTCGTCGGTGAGAAGCGGATCGGGGCCCTGGAGGAACTCCACCCACCGGGGGGCCTCAGCCAGCCGCTCCGCGCCGGTCGCCTGGGCCGCCAGCTCGCGCGCCCAGTGCCGGAAGGATGTGGGCACCGATTGCAGAGCCGTCTCGTTGCCGGCTGCCAGTGCTTCATAAGCCTCGGCGAGGTCGGGCAGCAGCACCCGCAGGGAGACCGTGTCCACCACCAGGTGGTCGACGACGAGGAGCAGTCTTCCCAGCTCATCGGGTCCGAGGTCGAACCAGACCAGTTGGGCCATCACACCGTCCCACGGGTCCAGCCCCTGGATGGCCGCCTTCATCTCCTCACCGATCACACGGTT
>NZ_JBEOYB010000172.1:0-3460 GCF_040296845.1 Streptomyces sp. NPDC001985 | reverse complement strand
GGGGGGGTCCGCGCCCCGGCCGGCCGGCGTGCGTCTCTGTCTCCACCCCCCCCTCCCCCCCCGGGTGCGGGGGGGGCCCCCCCCCCGGGGGGGGCCCCCCCCCGCCTCTTCTCGTATGTCTCAACTGCGACCACGGCCCGCCGCCTTGCGCGCGACCCCGGCAGCCCGGCCCGCCCGTCCCGCTCGCTTGGCGAGCCCGCCCGGCCCGCCCCCCGCCGGGCCGCCCCGGTGCCGCCACCCGGCCGGAGCGGCGTCCGGATCGTCCGCTGCGGTACCCTGACGCCATGCGTGCCGTACGCCTTCTGCTTAGCGAGCCGCGCTGATCAGTCCCGACGGATGAAGAGATCCGGTCGGCATCGGCGCGGCGTCCCCTCCTGTGTGAGGGGTCCTTTTGTTTGTGGCCAAGCCCGCCCACGAACCGCTGGCAGAGACGATCGATGGAGCTTTAAGGATCATGAGCGAGACGAATTCTGCTGCTTCCGCTGCCGAGGTGGCCGCCCCCCACCGCTACACGGCCGCGATGGCCGCCGACATCGAGGCACGCTGGCAGGACTTCTGGGACGCCGACGGCACGTACGAGGCCCCCAATCCGAGCGGTGACCTCGCCGGGGACCCCGCGCTGGTGGCCCGGCCCAAGAAGTTCATCATGGACATGTTCCCGTACCCCTCGGGCGCCGGGCTGCACGTCGGACACCCCCTGGGCTATATCGCCACGGATGTCTTCGCCCGCCACCAGCGCATGACCGGGCACAACGTCCTGCACACCCTGGGCTTCGACGCCTTCGGCCTGCCCGCCGAGCAGCACGCCATCGCCACCGGAACGCACCCCCGGGTGTCGACCGAGGAGGCCATGGCGAACATGAAGCGCCAGCTGCGCAGGCTGGGCCTGGGCCACGACCAGCGCCGGTCGGTCGCCACGATCGACCCGGAGTACTACAAGTGGACCCAGTGGATCTTCCTCCAGATCTTCAACTCCTGGTACGACGAGACCGCGGGGAAGGCCCGCCCGATCGCCGAGCTGGTCGCCCAGTTCGAGAGCGGCGAGCGCGCCGTCCCCGGCTCCGCGCGCCCCTGGAGTGAGCTGAGCGCCGTCGAGCGCTCCGATGTCCTCGGCCAGTACCGGCTGGCGTACGCCTCCGAGGCGCCGGTCAACTGGTCGCCCGGCCTGGGCACCGTACTGGCGAACGAGGAGGTCACCGCCGACGGCCGCTCCGAGCGCGGCAACTTCCCGGTCTTCAAGGCCAAGCTGCGCCAGTGGAACATGCGCATCACCGCCTACGCCGACCGGCTGCTCGGCGACCTGGACGCCCTGGACTGGCCCGAGGCGATCAAGCTCCAGCAGCGCAACTGGATCGGCCGCTCCGAGGGCGCGCGCGTCGACTTCGCCGTCGAGGGCCACGAGAGCGCGCGGGTCACGGTCTTCACCACCCGCCCGGACACCCTGTTCGGCGCCACCTACATGGTGCTGGCGCCCGAGCACGGCCTGATCGACTCGATCCTGCCCGCCGAGTGGCCCCAGGGAGTCAAGGAGGCGTGGACCGGCGGCGCCGCCACTCCGGCGGAGGCCGTCTCCGCCTACCGCAAGCAGGCGCAGAACAAGAGCGACGTCGAGCGGCAGACCGAGCACAAGGACAAGACGGGCGTCTTCAGCGGCGCGTACGCGCTCAACCCCGTCACCGGCACGCGGATTCCGGTCTTCGTCGCCGACTACGTCCTGATGGGCTACGGCACCGGCGCGATCATGGCCGTCCCCGGCCAGGACGAGCGGGACTGGGAGTTCGCCGAGGCGTTCGGCCTGCCGATCATCCGTACCGTGCAGCCGCCGCGGGACTGGGAGGGCGAGGCGTTCACCGGCCAGGGGCCGGCGATCAACTCCGCCAACGACGAGATCTCCCTCGACGGCCTGGAGGTCGCCGAGGCCAAGGCGCGGATCACCCAGTGGCTGTCCGAACGCGGCATCGGCGAGGGCACCGTCAACTTCCGGCTGCGCGACTGGCTCTTCAGCCGTCAGCGGTACTGGGGCGAGCCCTTCCCGATCGTCTACGACGAGGACGGCGTCGCGCACGCGCTGCCGGAGTCGATGCTGCCGCTGGAGCTGCCGGAGGTCGACGACTACTCGCCGCGCACCTTCGACCCCGACGACGCCGACTCCCGGCCCGAGACCCCGCTCTCGCGCAACGAGGAGTGGGTCGATGTCACGCTGGACCTCGGCGACGGCCCCCGCAGGTACCGCCGCGAGACCAACACCATGCCCAACTGGGCCGGCTCCTGCTGGTACGAACTGCGCTATCTCGACCCGCACAACAGCGACCGGCTGGTCGCCCCGGAGATCGAGCGGTACTGGATGGGACCGCGCGAGGGCATGCCCCACGGCGGCGTCGACCTGTACGTGGGCGGCGCCGAGCACGCCGTACTGCATCTGCTGTACGCGCGGTTCTGGTCCAAGGTCCTCTTCGACCTGGGACACATCTCGTCCCCCGAGCCGTTCCACAAGCTCTACAACCAGGGCATGATCCAGGCCTATGTCCACCGCGACAGCCGGGGCTTCCCGGTCCCGGCCACCGAGGTCGAGGAGCGCGAGGACGGCACCTTCCACCACGGGGGCGAGCCGGTCAGGCGCGAGCTGGGCAAGATGGGCAAGTCCCTGAAGAACGCGGTCACGCCGGACGAGATCGCCGCCGAGTACGGAGCGGACACGCTGCGGCTGTACGAGATGGCGATGGGCCCCCTGGACGTCTCCCGTCCCTGGGACACCCGCGCGGTCGTCGGCCAGTACCGGCTGCTCCAGCGGCTGTGGCGCAATGTCGTCGACGAGTCGACGGGTGAGGTCACCGTCGTCGACGAGGAGGCGGCCGAGCCGGTGCTGCGCGCCCTGCACAAGGCCATCGACGGTGTCGGCCAGGACATGGCGGCGCTGCGTTTCAACACCGCCATCGCCAAGATCACCGAGCTGAACAACCACCTCACCAAGGCGGGCGGCCCGCTGCCCCGGAGCGTGGCCGAGCGGCTGGTGCTGCTGATCGCGCCGCTCGCCCCGCACGTCGCCGAGGAGCTGTGGCGCAGGCTGGGCCACACCGACTCGGTGGTGCACCAGGACTTCCCGGTCGCCGACCCGGCGTATGTCGTGGACGAGTCCGTGATCTGCGTGGTGCAGATCAAGGGCAAGGTCAAGGCGCGGCTGGAGGTCTCCCCGTCGATCGCGCAGGACGAGCTGGAGAAGCTGGCGCTGGGTGACGCGGCGGTGGTCGCGGCGCTGGGCGGCGCGGGGATTCGCAAGGTGATCGTGCGGGCGCCGAAGCTGGTCAATATCGTCCCCGAGTAGTCGGAAACGAACAGTCGGACACGAACCAGGGGGCCGGGGCCTCGGGGCCACCCCGAGGCCCCCCGCCCCGCGGTGGGGGGGTGCCCGGACGGGCGGGTGGGGGGGGGAGGGCAACCCTTGGGCTGGCTGGTTAGATTA
>NZ_JBEOYB010000171.1:0-3469 GCF_040296845.1 Streptomyces sp. NPDC001985 | reverse complement strand
GAGCGCCCGCCGGCTCCGCGCGCCCGCAACCGCCGGCCCGGTGCGCCGCGTCGAAGGGATCAGCCGGACCTGACGACGGGCCGGCGACGGCCGGTGCCGGGCCGGCCGGCACCGATCGACGCACCGCGAACCGGGGGAGCACCGCATGTCATTCCGCTGGAAGGCCGCCCCGGGCGTGGCCGCCACCCTGCTCGCCATCGTCCTCTCTGCCCTCTTCATCCTCTTCGTTCCGAACGGCTGGCTGATCCTGCTGCTCACCGTGGGTTTCGTGGGATTCCTGGCGGTCTGCTGGTTTCTGTCCCGACTGGAGTACGGGTCGTCCCACCGCCGCCCCCGCGAGCCCCGCCCGCCGTCGCCGGGGGACCGGGCCGAGGGCCCCCGCCCGCCGCTGCACTGACGGGCCGCCCCGCGCTCAGCCCTCCGGCACCAGATCCGCCGCCGCGCGGGCGCACCCCCAGGCCACTGTCACACCCGCGCCCCCGTGCCCGTAGTTGTGGATCACCACACCGCCGTCCGGCAGGTTCTCGCGCTCGATGCGCACCCCCGCCGGGCGGGCCGGACGCAGCCCCACCCGGTGGCCCAGGACACGGGCCGACGCCACCTCGGGCCACAGCCGGGCACAGCGCGCCACGATCGCCTCCGCCGTCGCGGGGACCGGTTCCAGACCCCACGCCCCCTCCTCGGCCGTGCCGCCCAGGATCAGCCGCCCCGGCTGCGGCAGCAGATAGGTGGTCCGCTCCGACGCCCCGTCCGCGAGGACGAACCACTCCGTCACCCCCGGGTTCTCCACCAGCACCAACTGGCCCCGGACCGGCCGCAGCCCCGCGTCGGACGCGAGCCGCCGGGCGCCGAGTCCCGCGCAGTTCACCACCGCGCCCGCCGACGCGGCGGCCTCGGCGAGCGAGCGCACCGGCCGCACCTCCACCGAGCCGCCCGCGGCCTCCAGCCGCCGCCGCAGCCACCCCAGGTGGGCCGGCATGTCCACGAGCGGCACCCTGGCCCGTACCCCCTCGGTGTGCCCGCCGGGCAGCTCACCGGGGCGCGCCGCCCGCACTCCGGCCCCGGCCGCCCACGGTCCGAGGCCCGCGAGCGGCTGCTCGGCCATCACCCCGGCGACCAGCCGCACCCCCGTCTCGTCCGGGCGCCGCGCGAACTCCTCGTACACCCGCAGCGTCGCCACCGACCAGCGGGCGACCTGCTCCCGGGGCTCGATCCGGTACGGCCACCACAGCCCGCCCGCCACCGACGAGGTCGTCCCCGCCGGCTCCTCGCGGGTCCTCACCCGCACCCGCCGGCCGCGCTCCGCCAGCACCACGGCGGTCACGAGCCCGCTGACCCCGCCGCCCACCACGATCACATCGCCGCTCATGAGGGGACCGTAGCGAACGCGCGCCGCCACGAGGAGGGCGCCGGCGGTCCCGGCGCCCGGCGGCCGGCCGGACGGGAGGCCCTAGAATCGGCGGTCTGATGACTGCCACTCTCGTCGCCAAGGATCTCGCCGCGGGCCACGGCGACCGCTCCCTCTTCACCGGGCTCGACCTCGTGGTCGCGCCCGGCGATGTGATCGGTCTCGTCGGTGTCAACGGAGCCGGGAAGTCCACGCTCCTGCGGCTCCTCGCCGGGCTCGAACGGCCCGAGCGGGGCGAGCTGAGGCTCTCCCCGCCCGCCGCGAGCGTCGGCCATCTGCCCCAGGAGCCGGAGCGCCGGCCCGGTGAGACCGTCCGGGGATTCCTCGCCCGGCGGACCGGCGTCGCCGACGCCCAGAGCGCCCTGGACGAGGCGACCGCCGCGCTGGTCGACGGCGCCCCCGGCGCGGACGACGCCTACGCCACCGGTCTGGAGCGCTGGCTCGCCCTCGGCGGCGCCGACCTCGACGAGCGCGCCGAGGAGACCGCGGCGGCACTCGGCCTCACCGTGGGCCTCGATCTGCCGATGACCGCCCTCTCCGGCGGCCAGGCGGCCCGCGCGGGCCTCGCCTCGCTGCTCCTCTCCCGCTACGACGTCTTCCTCCTGGACGAGCCCACCAACGATCTCGACCTGGACGGCCTGGACCGTCTGGAGTCCTTCGTCCGGGGGCTGCGCGCCGGTACGGTCGTCGTCAGCCACGACCGCGAGTTCCTCAGCCGCACGGTCACCAAGATCCTCGAACTCGACCTCGCCCAGCAGAGCGTCAGCGCCTTCGGCGGCGGCTACGAGTCCTATCTGGAGGAGCGGGAGCGGGCCAGGGCCCACGCCCGCGAGGAGTTCGAGGAGTACGCGGACCGGAAGTCCGCCCTGGAGGGCCGGGCCCGGATGCAGCGCGGCTGGATGGACAAGGGCGTCCGGAACGCGCGCCGCAAGGCGAGCGACAACGACAAGCACGTCCGCGCGTTCCGCGGGGAGACGAGCGAGAAGCAGGCGGCCAAGGCGCGCCAGACCCAGCGCATGATCGAGCGGCTCGACACCGTCGAGGAGCCCCGCAAGGAGTGGGAGCTGCGGATGGAGATCGCCGCGGCTCCGCGCTCCGGGGCGGTCGTGGCGACCCTGCGCGAGGCCGAGGTGCGGCGCGGGGACTTCCGCCTCGGGCCCGTCTCGCTCCAGATCGACTGGGCCGACCGGATCGCCATCACCGGGGCCAACGGCTCCGGCAAGTCCACCCTGCTCGCCGCGGTGCTGGGCCGGCTCCCGCTGGACTCGGGGGCGGCGTCGCTGGGGCCCGGGGTGGTGGTCGGGGAGATCGACCAGGCCCGGGGGCTGTTCCACGGCCCCGAGACCCTGCTCGACGCGTTCTGCGGGGCCGTCCCCGAGACGGAGCCGGCGGAGGTGCGGACCCTGCTGGCCAAGTTCGGCCTGAAGGCGGCGCATGTGCTGCGCCCGGCGACGACCCTCTCGCCGGGGGAGCGCACCCGCGCGGCGCTGGCGCTGCTCCAGGGGAGGGGGGTCAATCTCCTCGTCCTGGACGAGCCCACCAACCACCTCGATCTGCCCGCGATCGAGCAGTTGGAGTCGGCGCTCGACTCCTACACCGGGACGCTGCTGCTGGTCACCCACGACCGCCGCATGCTGGAGGCGGTCCACACCACCCGACGCGTCACGGTTTCGGCCGGGAGGCTCTCCGAGGGGTGAGCCCTGAGCGGGTCAGCGGGCCCGGGCCGCCGGGCTGCCCCGAGCCGGCCCACCTCGGCGTCTCCGGCGACTGGGCAGCACTGCGCGGGGGCGCCTGTGGTGCGGGGTCCGTCCTCAATCTCCCCCAGAGCTGCCTCTGGGAGGTGCCCCCGGACGGGCTGCGTTTGCTCAGCCCTGCCGGGGAGCCGAGGCGCACCACCCCGGACCCACCGGCGATTGGGCCGCCCACCCAAGCCCCTCCAGGCGAGCCGAGGCACAAGAACCAGCCCCTCCGGCGTTTGAGGAGCGGGGGTTCGGGGGCCGGCCCCCCACCCTGGCCCGCAGGGTGCGGGGTCCTGTGGAGCACGGGGCCTCCGCAAGCGCC
>NZ_JBEOYB010000170.1:0-3520 GCF_040296845.1 Streptomyces sp. NPDC001985 | reverse complement strand
TGATGGGGCATCCGGCGGTGGCGCAGGCGGTGGTGACGGTCCGGGAGGACCGGCCGGGGGACCAGCGCCTCGTGGCGTACGTCCAGACCACGGACGTCCAGAGCACGGACCCCCAGACCGCTGATCTCCAGACCGCTGATCTCCAGCCCACCGATCTCCAGAGCACGGACCTCCAGAGCACGGACCTCCGGACCACCGGCCTCCAGACCGGAGATGCCCAGCCCGCGGGCCCCCGGCCCCCCGACTCGCGGGCCGACGACAGCGACCGGGTCGCCGAGTGGCGGCAGATCCACGATGCCTGGCACTCCCGCGCGGCCGACGGCGGCATCCCGCTCGGACAGGACTTCTCCGGCTGGAACAGCAGCTACGACGACACCCCCATCCCGGTCGACGAGATGCGGGAGTGGCGGGACGCGACCGTCGAGCGCATCCGGGAGCACGCCCCCCGCCGGGTCCTGGAGATCGGTGTCGGATCGGGCCTGATCCTCGCCGGAGTGGCCCCCGGCTGCGCCGAGTACTGGGGTACGGACCTGTCCGCGCACTCCATCGGCCGGCTGCGCTCGACCGTGGGCGCCGTCGACGGGCTCGCCGGCCGGGTGACCCTGAGAGCGCAGCCCGCGGACGACTTCACCGGCATTCCCGAAGGGCACTTCGACACCGTTGTCCTCAACTCCGTCGTGCAGTACTTCCCCAGCCCCGGCTATCTCGCCCGGGTGCTCGCCGGGGCCCTGGAGCGGCTGGCGCCCGGCGGCCGGATCTTCGTCGGCGATGTGCGCAACAGCCGGCTCCAGCGCACCTTCCAGACCGCTGTCCAACTGCTGCGCGCGCCCGGTGCCCAGGACGGCGCGGCCGTGCTGCGCGCGGTCGGGCACCGCCTCGACCAGGAGAAGGAGCTGCTGGTCGACCCGCGCTTCTTCCTCGCGCTGCGCGCCTCACGCACGGACATCGGCGGGGTGGACATCCGGCTCAAGCGCGCCACCGCCCACAACGAGCTGTCCCGCCACCGTTACGACGCCGTTCTGCACAAGCTCCCGGCCGTCGCCGCCGTACTCCCCGAGCCGCGCCGGCTGACCTGGGAGGAGCTGACCGAGGGCACCGCGCGGGAGAACGCCGCGACCGCCGGTCTCGGCCGGCTGGCCGGGCTGCTCGCCGAGGGCACGGCGCCGCTGCTGGTCCGGGGTGTGCCCAATGGGCGGGTCGCCGCCGAGACCGCGGCCGCGCGGGCCCTCGCGGAGGGCGCGGCCCCGGCCGTGGCGGCCGGACTCCTCGGCGCGCCCCGGCCCGGAGCGGCCGACCCCGAGGCGCTGTACGCACTCGCCGGGGAGCACGGGCTGCGGGCCGCCGTCACCTGGGCGCCGGAGGGCACGGACGACCGGGTCGATGTCCTCTTCACGGCGGAGGCGCCCCCGGCGGAGGCGCCCCCGGCGGGGGCTCCGGAATCCGGCGTACCGGCGCCTCTGTGCGTCGCGCCCGCCGACGAGGCCCCCGGCGCCCCCGAGCGGTACGCGACCGCCCCCACCGCGACCGGCGCGACCACGGCGCCCGGCGGCCCCGCCGCGACCGCCGAGTCCGTACCCCTGCCGGAGAGCCTGCGCGCCCGGATCGCCGCCACCCTCCCCGCGTACATGACTCCCTCGCTCTTCGTGGTGCTGCCCGCCCTGCCGCTCACCCCCAACGGCAAGGTCGACCGGGCCGCGCTGCCCGCCCCCGATCTGCCCGCCCTCCAGGGGGCGCGGGAGCCGATGACGCCCCGGGAGGAGATCATGTGCGGTCTCTTCGCCGAGGTGCTGGGCATCGACCGCTGCGGTCGGGACGATGACTTCTTCGAGCTGGGCGGGCACTCCCTGCTCGCCACCCGGCTGATCAACCGCATCCGTTCCGTCTTCGGCGTCGACCTCGGCATCCACATCGTCTTCGACCACTCGACGGTCGCGGGCCTGGTGCCGCAGCTCGCCGACGGCGACACCCCGTACACCCCGCTGGAGCCCCGGCCGCGACCCGGGGTGCTGCCGCTCTCCTTCGCCCAGCAGCGGCTCTGGTTCATCAACCGGATGGCTCCGCGCTCCGCCACGTACAACATGCCGCTCGCGCTGGCGCTGACGGGCGCGCTGGACCGGACCGCGCTCGCCGGGGCGATCACCGATGTCGTACACCGGCACGAGACGCTGCGCACGGTCTTCCCCGAGGCCGACGGGGTGCCCCGGCAGCACATCCTGCCGGCGGACGAGGCGGCCGTCGGACTCACCGTCCACCAGGTGGCCGGGCTGAGCCCCGGGGAGACCGAGGACCGGCTGCACGAGGCCGCCCGGATTCCGTTCCGGCTGGACACCGAACCCCCGCTGCGCGCCGACCTGTTCGCGCGCGGGCCGCGGGAGCACGTACTGCTGCTGACGCTGCACCACATAGCGGCCGACGGCTGGTCCACCGCGCCGCTCGCCCGTGATCTGCTCACCGCCTACCAGGCACGCTGCCAGGGCGGTGCGCCCGACTGGGAGCCGCTGCCCGTCCAGTACGCCGACTACACGCTCTGGCAGCGGGACCGCTTCGGCGCGGGCGTGCGGACGGACGAGGACAATCCGGAGCTGGCCTACTGGCGCACGGCGCTGGAGGGGCTGCCCGAGCTGCTGCCGCTCCCCACCGACCGGCCCCGCCCCCGGATGTCCACCCACCGGGGCGACCTGGTGCGGTTCGGCTGGGACGCCGCGCTGCACGAGCGGCTGACCGCGCTGGCGCGCACCCACAACGCGACCCTCTTCATGGTCGTCCACGCCACCCTCGCCGCCCTGCTCACCCGGCTCGGCGCGGGCACGGACATCCCCGTCGGCAGTGTGGTCGCGGGCCGCCGGGACTCGGCGCTCAACGATCTCGTCGGCTTCTTCGTCAGCACGCTGGTGCTGCGCGCCGACACCTCGGGCGATCCGACCTTCGAGGAGCTGCTCGCCCGGGTGCGCACCGCCGACCTGGACGGATACGCCCACCAGGACACGCCCTTCGAGCAGTTGGTGGAGACGCTCAACCCGGTGCGCTCACCGAGCCACCACCCCCTCTTCCAGGTCGGCGTCGGGCTCCAGGACGACCCGGCGGGGAACTTCCGGCTCCCGGGTCTGGAGGTCGCCACCCGGCTGCTCGGGACGGGCTCCGCGCGCTTCGATCTCTTCTTCAACCTGGTGGAGCGGCGGGACGAGGACGGCCGTCCCGCCGGGGTCGCCGGTGAGCTGGAGTACAGCACCGACCTCTTCGACGCGTCGACCGTGACGGGTCTCGTCGAGCGCTGGGCCCGGCTGCTGGACGCGGTCACCGCCGACCCGGCCCGCCGGATCGCCTCCGTCGATCTGATGGCGCCCGGTGAGCGGGCCGCCCTGGAGCGCCGCGGCGACGGCGGGGCCGCCGGCCGGACCGGCGCCGACACCCTCCCCGGACTCCTGGAGTCCGTGGTGGGGTTGGTGCCGGGGGCTGTGGCTGTGGAGTGTGCTGGGGTTGGTGTGTCTTATGGGGTGGTGAATGCGCGGGTGAATCGGCT
>NZ_JBEOYB010000169.1:0-3751 GCF_040296845.1 Streptomyces sp. NPDC001985 | reverse complement strand
CGCGGAACGTCGACACCGCCGGCCGCCGCCGGTCCACCGGCAGCACCAACTCCTCCGGCGCACCCGACAGAGCATCCCGCCAGTACGCGAGCTGGCCGCTGACCAGGCTGTCCTCGTCGTCCAGCGCTCCGAGCACCTCGCGCTGCCAGAGCGCGTAGTCCGCGTACTGGACCGGCAGCGGCTCCCAGCCGGGCGCCGTGCCCTCGCGGCGGGCCGTGTAGGCGGTGCCGAGGTCACGCGTCAGCACGCCCATGGACCAGCCGTCGGACGCCACATGGTGCACGACGATCAGCAGGACGTACTCAGCGGGACCCGTCACCAGCAGCCGGACCCGCCACGGCAGATCGACGCTCAGATCGAAGCGGCGTCCGCCATGAGCGGCGAGCGCGTCCTGAAGCCCGCTCTCGTCCGTCTCGACGACGATCAGCGGCGGACGGCCGGCCTCCCCGGTGAGGATGTGCTGACGCGGCGCGCCATCGGTCTCCGGGAAGACGGTCCGCAGACTCTCGTGCCGGTCGGCCACATCGCCGATGGCCGCCTCCAGCGCCGCCACATCCAGTTCGCCGGAGAGCCTGAGCGCGATCGGCATGTTGTAGCCGGCGCCCTCTCCGGCTCCCTCCAGCCGGTTGAGGAACCACATCCGCTGCTGCGCGTACGACAGCGGCAGCACATCCGGCCGTTCCCGCCGGGTCAGGGCGATCCGGGTCTCCCCGTCGGTCCCGTCGATGAGACCGGCCAGACCGGCCACGGTGGCGGCGGTGAAGAGATCCCGGATGCTCACCTCGGTGTCGAGGACGGCGCGGACCCGGGAGATCAGCCGCATCGCGAGGAGCGAGTCACCGCCCAGATCGAAGAAGGATGCCTCGGCGCCCACGTCGTCGAGTCCCAGCACTTCGGCGAAGAGCCCGCACAGCACCTCCTCCATCAGGGTCGCCGGGCCCCGGCCCTGACGTGCCGCGACCTCGGGGACGGGCAGCGCGGACCGGTTCAGCTTGCCGTTGACGGTCAGCGGCAGCGCGTCGAGGAGAACGATCGCGGCCGGGACCATGTACTCGGGCAGCCGGTCTCCGGCGTGCCGCTTCAGCGCGTCGGTGTCGACGGCCTCCGCGGCCGGGACGACATAGGCGACCAGGCGCTTGTCTCCCGGCCGGTCCTCGCGGACGACCACCGCGACCTGGCCGACCGTCTCGTGCGAAGCGATCACAGCCTCGATCTCACCCGGCTCGACCCGGAAACCACGGATCTTCACCTGCTCATCCGCCCGGCCCGCGAAGAGGAGCTGCCCGTCGGCTGTCCACCGGGCGAGGTCGCCCGAGCGGTACATCCGACCGCCATACGGGTTCGCGACGAACCGCTCAGCGGTCAGATCCGGGCGGCCGACATAGCCCCGGGCCAGACCGGCACCCGCCACATACAGCTCACCCGTCACACCCACCGGCACCGGCTGGAGGAAACCGTCCAGGACAAAGACCCGGGCGTTGCCGATCGGGGCGCCGATGGCCGGAGGCTGATCCTCCGGACCCATCGCCGGGTCCAGCGGCACAGCGGTGGTGATCACGGTCGCCTCAGTCGGACCGTACGTATTCCACACCCGCGACCCCGCCAGCCAACGGCTCGCCAGATCAGCGTTCAACCGCTCCGCACCCAGCACCCAGTTCCGCACACCCGACACCGCACCCGGATCCAGCACACCCAGCAGCGACGGCACCACACTGGCAACCTCAACACCGGCGGCACGGATCATCTCCGCCAGCGCCTCCGGCTCCCTCCGCTCCTCACTCGTAGCGATGGCGAGCGTCCCACCCGCACCCAGCGTGACCGCGACATCGAGAACCGCCGCATCGAAGCTGAAGGAGGCGAACTGAAGCGCCACCACCCCTTCCGCCACGCCCAGCACGGGACGCATCACCTGCGCGAGGTTCGCCACCCCGCCATGCGCCACCGCCACACCCTTCGGACGGCCCGTCGAACCCGACGTATAGATCACATACGCCAACTGCTCCGTACCCACCACCGTGTCGAGCGGCTCCGAGGACTGAGCGGCGATCGCGTCCGCAGCACCATCCAGGAACAGTACGGGCGTATCGGGCCCGGGTACCTCGATGCCGGCCGTGGCCAGGACCACCGAGGCGCCGCTGTCGGAGATCATGTACGCGAGGCGGTCCTCCGGGTGCTCCGGGTCGAGTGGCACATACGCGCCACCCGCCTTCCACACCGCCAGCAGCGCCACCACCATGTCGACCCCGCGCGGCAGGCACAGACCCACCACCCGCTCACGACCCACACCCAGGGCGACCAGATACCGGGCCAGCCGGTTCGCACGCGCCTCCAGCTCCCCGTACGACAGCACTTCCGGTCCGCACCGCACCGCCGGGGCGTCCGGCACCCGCGCGACCTGTCCCGCGAAGTGGTCAAGCACCGTGCCGTCGTCGATCGGCTGTGTGGTGTCGTTCCACTCGGACACGACCTGGCTCCGCTCGGTCTCCTCCAGGACCTCGATCCGGCTGAGGAGGGCGTCCGGGTTCCGCGTCATCTGCTCCAGCAGACGCAGCAGCCGGCCGAGGAGCCCTTGGGCCTCGTCGGCGGTGAACAGGTCCGGGCGGTAGGTCAGGCGCATGCTCAGACCACCGATCGGCCCCGCCACGAGCCCCAGCGGGAAGTTGATCGACTCCCGAATCCCCGATTCGAACACCCGCAGTCCGCCCGGTCCGGGCATCGGGGAATCGGTCTCCGGGGGAGCCTCCTGGTTACCGCCCGATGGGAAGTTCTCGAAGGCCATGATGGTGTCGAAGACGGCACCCGGACCGGCCAGCCGCTGGATGTCGCTGAGGCTGAGGTACTGGTAGTCCATGAGCACGGACTGCTCGGCCTGAAGCCCGGCCAGCATCCCCGCCACGGTCTGCGCCGGGTCGAACCGGACGCGCACCGGAACGGTGTTGATGAACAGCCCGAGCATGTTCTCCATGCCCGGCAGCTCGGCGGGCCGGCCCGCCACACTCGCGCCGAAGACGACGTCCCGGCGGCCCGTGAGCTTTCCGATGAGCAGCGCCCAGGCCGCCTGCACCACGGTGTTCAGGGTGATCCCCTGATCGCGGACCAGTTCGCGCAGGGCCTCGTCCAGCGCGGGATCGGCGTCGCCGAGCACCACTTCGCCGTGGACGAGTTCGGCGTCCCGCTCCACGGGAGCGATCAGCGTGGGCTCCTCGGCGTCGGCCAGCGCGTCGCGCCAGGCTTCGCGGGCCGCGTCGCGGTCCTGCCGGGAGAGCCATTCGAGATAGTCGCGGAACGGAGTCACCGCGGGCAGACCACTCGTACTGCCGCCGGCCTCGTACGCCGTCCAGAGCTCCTGCATCAGGATCGGCAGCGACCAGCCGTCCAGCGCGATGTGGTGCAGCGTGATCATCATCCGGTAGCGGTCGGCTCCCAGGCTGACGAGGGTCACCTTGACCAGCGGCGGCGCGGCGAGGTCGAAGCGGCGGGAGCGTTCCTCGATTCCCACCCGGTCGGCCTCGGCTGCCGCTTCCTCGGCCGAGAGACCGGAGAGGTCCTCCTGCCGCCAGGGCATGGTGACCTTCGCGGCGACGACCTGGACCGGTTGGTCGACGCCCGGGAGTTGCCGGAAGCCGGCCCGGAGGCTGGCGTGCCGGTCGAGCAGGGCCTGCCAGGCCGCGCGGAGGGCCACCGGGTCCAGCGGTCCTTCGAGGCCCAGGTCGAGCTGCTCGACATAGACATCCGTGCCCTGCTCGTCGAA
>NZ_JBEOYB010000168.1:0-3866 GCF_040296845.1 Streptomyces sp. NPDC001985 | reverse complement strand
GCCGGGGCCACGGCCCCGGCGGTCGGGGGAGGTGGGGGAGCCATGGAAACCTTCTCTGCCGCGCGTCGGGGCGGTGCGTCGATTCGAGGGGGCGGGGGAGCCACGGGAGCCGGGGCCCTCGCGGGCCCCGGCTCACCGGCGAGCGGATGCGCTACGCGACGAGCGCCTCCAGATCGGCGACGGCGGCCTCGATCTCCGGCAGCGCCAGCATCGCGAGCCGCGCCCGGCGGGCCCGTGCGCCGATCGCGGGGTCGGCCAGCACCGCACGACAGACCCCGGCGATGCCGTCGGCCGTGGTGTCGGTGATCAGACGGCCCAGCCCCAGCTCCTCGACCCGCAGGGCGTTGCCCGGCTGGTCCCCGAACTGGGGCAGGATCGCCATGGGCGTGGCCGTGCGCAGCGACTCCCGGATGCTGTTGAACCCGCCGTGGGTGAGCAGCAGGTCGCAGGCCTCCAGCAGCAGCGGCTGCGGCAGCCGGTCGGTGAGGTGGACATGCGGCGGCAGGGCGTCGGTGTCCGTGGGCAGCCCGGCGGTGGCCACGATGACCGTGCACTCCTCCAGCAGAGCCGCCGCCCCGATCAGCGAGCGCAGGGTGGTGACCGGGTCCTGGACGGTGAAGGGCAGCTCCGGCGGCTCCTCCTGGTTGAGCATCTGGTGCAGCATGGGCAGCGCGGTGCCGAGGGCGGCGAAGACCAGCGGACGGTCGGTGGGCAGATCCACCACCCACCGCGGCAGCACGGAATCGCGGTCCACGGTCACCGTCTGCCGGTACGAGAACGAGGCCGGCAGATACGCGGCGAAGGTGAACTCCGAGGGCACGTAGTCGATGCGCCCGTGCGGGACGATCGACAGCGGGCTCTCGTCGGTGGGCAGTCCGTGCTTGGCCCGCAGGACATTGAGGCCCGGCAGGATCTCGGCGGGGTTCATGCTGTTGCTGGCCCCGGACGGGGTGGGCAGCTGCGGGATGCCGAACATCTGCCCGATGAGGACACTGCTCATGTCCATGCCGTCGCGGAGGATCAGATCGGGCCGGAACTCCCGGGCCTCCGGGAGCACGGCCTCCAGCAGATCCTCGGCCATCCGGCCGGAGAGCGTCCGCGACAGCTCGTCGACGATCAGCGCGTTCCGCTCGCTCTCCTCCAGATCCGTGCGCGCGGAGATCTCCTTCAGACGGACGGCGGCGTGGTCGCCCGGGATGAAGTCCTTGATGGAACTCGTCACCCGGACGTTCTCCTGGGCGAAGACCGAGGCGGTGGGTTCGGTGGTGACCGCCAGCACCTCATGGCCGGCCGCGGCGAGCGCCCGGACCAGGGGGAGCTGGGCACGCCCGTGCGAAGGGCTGCCGACGGTGGTGATCATGACGCGCACGAATGACGCCTTTCTCTGGTTGTTCTCTCGTGGATCAGCCGGGAGGCTCCGGGCGCGGGCGCGCGGCGGAGGCGGAGGGTACGGGGGATGGGGCGCCCCGGCGGCCGGACCGCCGGCCGTCAGCCCGCCATCGCGAACGAGCGGCCGATGCCCTCCCAGGTCAGCCGGGCACGGCCGAGCCGGCGGGGATCGAGGAGATTGCGGAAGTCGTAGACCACCGGGGACGTCAGCAGCCCGGCGATCGTCTCCCAGTCGAGGTCGCGGAAGTGCGGCCACTCGGTGAGGACGACAGCGGCACGGGCGTCCCGTACCGCCTCCTCGGGTGTGCCGGCGAGGGTGAGCAGATCACTGAGGTCGGGGCGGGACTCGCTCAGAGCGGGGTCGTAGGCGCGCAGCTCGGCGCCCCGCTCCTTGAGCAGCCGGGCGATGGCGAGGGCCGGCGAGTCCCGGAGGTCGGAGGTGCCGGCCTTGAACGTCAGCCCGAGCAGGGCCAGACGTACACCGCGCAGCGAGCCGTCCCCCGGGGAGCAGCCCGCCACCACCCGCTCCACGAGCTGCCGCTGATGCCGGACATTGGTCTCGATGGTGGCCCGCAGCAGCGGGAACTCCACCCCGGACTCCTCGCAGACGGTCAGCAGCGCGTGGGTGTCCTTCGGCAGGCACGAGCCGCCCCAGCCGGGGCCGGGCTGGAGGAACGCCGCGCCGATGCGCGGGTCGTGGCCGAGACCGGCGATGACATCGTCGACATCCGCGTCGAACCGCTCGCAGACCGTGGCCAGGTTGTTCGCGAACGAGAGCTTCATCGCCAGGAAGAAGTTGGCGGCGTACTTGGTGAGTTCCGCGCTGGCGGCGTCGGTGACCACCAGGGGCGCGTCGAGTTCGGCGTAGAGAGCGGCCACGCGCCGCGCGGCGTCCGGGTCGGCGGCACCGACGACGATCCGGTCGGGCCGGCGGAAGTCCTGGACCGCCCGGCCCTCGCGGAGGAACTCCGGGTTGCTCACCACGCTCACATCGGGCCGGCCGATGAGCGCGGCGACCCGCTCGGCGGTGCCGACCGGCACGGTGGACTTGTTGACCACCACGGCCCCGTGCGCCAGTACCGTACGGATCTCGTCCGCCACGGCCTCGACCGCGGCCAGATCGGCGGCGCCGCCGACGCCCATCGGGGTCGGCAGACAGAGGAAGACCACACCGGCGCCCGCGACGGCGGCCGGTGTCTCGTGGACGAACTCCAGCCGTCCGGACTCCACTCCGTCCGCGACGAGTTCCGGCAGCCCGGGCTCCAGGATGTCGACCTCGGCCCGCCGCAGCCGCTCCACCTTGCGGAGGTCGGCGTCCGCGCACACCACGTGGTGCCCCAGAGCGGCCAGACAGGCGCCCGTGGTCAATCCGACGTAGCCGGTTCCGATGACGGCGACGCTTGGTCCAGACACAGGAGATCACCACTTCTGCTGGGTTCGGGGGTGGGCGCGTGGTGCGTGGTGCGTGGTGGGGGAGCGAGGTGTCGGCCGGTGCGGAGGCCCGGGACGCGGACGGCCCCGCGGGCCACCCGCAGGATGGGGCGGAAACCATCGAAGTCACCGCCCGTTGACGGAAAAATATGATCGTCCCGACGATCGGTCAACGATGGGTGACAACGTTCGATGACTTTTGGACATGAGGGAAGCTGGACCACGAGTACACGCGGCATGACCCAGGCGGAGGTATGACAGTGGACAGGTCGGCCCCATCGCGACAAGGGGGAACCACCCCCGCACAGACCAGGAAGAACGACGCGGCAATCACGCGTGCCGCCCTCGCGGACGCCGCAGCGCTCCGGTTCGGCCGGTACGGCTACAACGGCGCCAGCGTGCGCGACATCGCGAAGGACGCCGGTGTGGACGCCGCCCTCGTCTACCGCTACTTCGGCTCAAAAGAAGCACTGTTCGCGGAGGTGTCGACGAGCGTCGCCATGTTCGAGCCGCTGACCTGTCTGCCGCTGGAGGACGTGGCGGCCTGGGTCTGTGACGTGGTCTCCAACGCGCCCAGCGAGGACCAGGTGCCGCACCCGGTGCTGTCGGTGCTCCGCTCCTCCAGCCGGGAGGAGGCCGTGGGCCGGCTCCGCGACGAGATAGCCGGCATCTTCACGGAGACCTTCGCCGAGCGCCTCGACGGTCCCGACGCCGCACTCCGGGCCGAGCTGCTCTCGGCCTGGCTGCTCGGCACCACCCTGATGCGCATGGCGATCCGCACCCCGGCCCTGGCCTCCGCGTCGGACGGAGCGCTGCTCCGGTACCTCCGGGCGGGCATCGACCCGCTGCTGAACCCGCCGGACGGGTACGACAGGTCCGGGGACGCGTGAGGGCCTCGGCAATCCCCGGGGGCGGCCGGGCCGGACCCTCCACCGCGGTGAGCGGGCGGGGCACGCGATGGAGGCCGTGGGTGATCCATGACCGTCGAGCACTACGGGCTGCTGCGCCGGCTGTGGCGCGAGGAGGTGGTCGACTGGGAGGGCGAG
>NZ_JBEOYB010000167.1:0-4229 GCF_040296845.1 Streptomyces sp. NPDC001985 | reverse complement strand
TGAGTGCGTCGATGCCTTGGACGGCGGCGGCGAGGGCTTGGACGGTGGTGAGGCAGGGGACGGAGCGGGCGACGGCGGCGGTGCGGATGTCGTAGCCGTCGAGGCGTCCGCCGGTGCCGTAGGGGGTGTTGACGATGAGGTCGACTTCGCCGTCGTGGATGAGCTGGACGATGGTGCGTTCTCCGCCGGGTCCTTCGCCTTCGCTGTGTTTGCGGACGATACGGGCGTGGATGCCGTTGCGTTTGAGGACTTCGGCGGTGCCGGAGGTGGCGAGGAGTTCGAAGCCGTGGGCGACGAGTTCCCGGGCGGGGAAGATCATGGAGCGTTTGTCGCGGTTGGCGACGGAGATGAACGCGCGGCCTTTGGTGGGCAGGGGTCCGTAGGCGCCGGCCTGGGATTTGGCGTAGGCGGTGCCGAAGACGGTGTCGATGCCCATGACCTCGCCGGTGGAGCGCATCTCGGGGCCGAGGATGGTGTCGACGCCGCGTCCGTGGATGTCGCGGAAGCGGGACCAGGGCAGGACGGCTTCCTTGACGGAGATCGGGGCGTCCATGGGCAGGGTCCCTCCGTCGCCTTCCCGGGGCAGGAGTCCTTCCGCCCTCAGCTGGGTGATGGTGGCGCCCAGGGAGATGCGGGCGGCGGCTTTGGCCAGGGGGACGGCGGTGGCTTTGGAGGTGAAGGGGACGGTGCGGGAGGCGCGGGGGTTGGCCTCGAGGACGTAGAGGACGTCTCCGGCGAGGGCGAACTGGATGTTGATCAGGCCGCGGACCCCGACGCCGCGGGCGATGGCCTCGGTGGAGGCGCGCAGGCGTTTGATGTCGTGGCCGCCGAGGGTGATGGGGGGCAGGGCGCAGGCGGAGTCGCCGGAGTGGATGCCGGCTTCCTCGATGTGTTCCATGACGCCGCCGAGGTAGAGGTCGGTGCCGTCGTAGAGGGCGTCGACGTCGATCTCGATGGCGTCGTCGAGGAAGCGGTCGACCAGGACGGGACGGGTGGGGGAGATTTCGGTGGACTCGGCGATGTAGGCCTCGAGGCGGGCTTGTTCGTAGACGATTTCCATGCCGCGTCCGCCCAGGACGTAGGAGGGGCGGACCAGGACGGGGTAGCCGATGTCGTCGGCGATGGTTTTGGCCTGGGCGTAGGTGGTGGCGGTGCCGTGTCGGGGGGCGGGCAGGCCGGCTTCTTCCAGGACGCGGCCGAAGGCGCCGCGGTCCTCGGCGGCGTGGATGGCCTCGGGCGGGGTGCCGACGACGGGGACGCCGTTGTCCTTGAGGGCCTGGGCCAGTCCCAGGGGGGTCTGGCCGCCGAGCTGGACGATGACGCCGGCGACGGGGCCGGCGAGGGTTTCGGCGTGGACGATCTCCAGGACGTCCTCGAGGGTGAGGGGTTCGAAGTAGAGGCGGTCGGAGGTGTCGTAGTCGGTGGAGACGGTTTCGGGGTTGCAGTTGACCATGACGGTCTCGTAGCCGGCGTCGGAGAGGGCGAAGGAGGCGTGGACGCAGGAGTAGTCGAACTCGATGCCCTGCCCGATCCGGTTGGGCCCCGACCCCAGGATGATGACCGCGGGTTTGGTGCGGGGGGCGACTTCGCTCTCCTGGTCGTAGGAGGAGTAGAAGTAGGGGGTTTTCGCGGCGAACTCGGCGGCGCAGGTGTCGACGGTCTTGTAGACGGGGCGGATACCCAGGGCGTGGCGGACCTCGCGGACCACGTCCTCGCGCAGTCCGCGGATCGCGGCGATCTGGGCGTCGGAGAAGCCGTGGCGTTTCGCGTCCGCGAGGAGTCCGGGGTGGAGTTTGTCCGCCGCGGCGAGTTCGTCGGCCACTTCGCGGATCAGGAACAGCTGGTCCACGAACCAGGGGTCGATCCGGGTCGCGGTGAACACCTCGCCGGGGGTGGCGCCCGCGCGGATCGCGGCCATCACCGTGTTGATCCGGCCGTCCGTGGGCCGTGCCGCCCGGGCCAGGAGTGCGTCCCTGTCCCCGGGCGGGGTGGTGAAGTCGAACGGGCCGTCCTTCTTCTCCAGCGACCGCAGGGCCTTCTGGAGGGCCTCGGTGAAGTTCCGGCCGATCGCCATCGCCTCACCCACCGACTTCATCGTCGTGGTCAGCGTCGCGTCCGCGGAGGGAAACTTCTCGAACGCGAACCTGGGGGCCTTCACCACCACATAGTCCAGCGTCGGCTCGAACGACGCCGGTGTCTTCTCCGTGATGTCGTTCGGGATCTCGTCCAGGGTGTAGCCGACAGCGAGCTTCGCCGCGATCTTCGCGATCGGGAAACCCGTCGCCTTCGACGCCAGCGCCGACGAGCGGGACACGCGCGGGTTCATCTCGATGACGATGATCCGCCCGTCCCGGGGATCGACCGCGAACTGGATGTTGCATCCCCCGGTGTCCACCCCCACCTCACGGATGATCGCGATCCCGATGTCCCGCAGCCGCTGGTACTCCCGGTCCGTCAGCGTCATCGCCGGAGCCACCGTGATCGAGTCCCCGGTGTGCACACCCATCGGATCGAAATTCTCGATCGAGCACACCACCACCACATTGTCGTTCCGGTCCCGCATCAGCTCCAGCTCGTACTCCTTCCACCCCAGGATCGACTCCTCCAGCAGCACCTCCGTCGTCGGCGACAGCGTCAGACCCTGCCCCGCGATCCGGCGCAGCTCCTCCTCGTCGTGCGCGAACCCCGACCCCGCGCCGCCCATCGTGAACGACGGCCGCACCACCACCGGATACCCGCCCAGAGTCCCCACCCCCGCAAGGACATCGTCCATCGAGTGACAGATCACCGACCGCGCCGACTCACCGTGCCCGATCCGCTCCCGCACCGCGTCCACGACACCCTTGAACAGCTCCCGGTCCTCCCCCTTGTTGATCGCCTCGACATTCGCCCCGATCAACTCGACCCCGTACCGCTCCAGCACCCCCTGCCCGTGCATCGAGATCGCCGTGTTCAGAGCCGTCTGCCCGCCCAGGGTCGGCAGCAGGGCGTCGGGCCGCTCCTTCGCGATGATCTTCTCCACGAACTCCGGCGTGATCGGCTCCACATACGTGGCATCCGCGATCTCCGGATCCGTCATGATCGTCGCCGGATTCGAATTCACCAGAATCACCCGCAGGCCCTCGGCCTTGAGGACCCGGCACGCCTGCGTACCGGAATAATCGAACTCGGCGGCCTGACCGATCACGATCGGGCCCGACCCGATCACCAGAACGGACTGGATATCGGAGCGCTTAGGCACGCTGGCCCTCCATCAGAGAAACGAAACGGTCGAACAGATACGCGGCGTCATGCGGACCCGCCGCCGCCTCCGGGTGGTACTGCACACTGAACGCCGGCCGGTCCAGCAACCGCAGACCCTCCACCACCCCGTCATTCAGACACACATGCGACACCTCGACACGCCCGAACGGCGTGTCCGACACCCCCTCCACCGGAGCATCCACCGCGAACCCGTGATTATGCGCCGTGATCTCCACCCGGCCCGACACACGGTCCAGCACCGGCTGATTGATCCCCCGGTGCCCATACACCAGCTTGTACGTGCCAAAACCCAGCGCACGCCCCAGCAGCTGATTCCCGAAACAGATCCCGAACAGCGGAGTCCCCCGCTCCAGAACCGCCCGCACCACCGACACATCAGCCGTCGCCGGATCACCCGGACCATTCGACAGAAACACCCCGTCCGGCCCACCCCGCCCGACCGCGTACACCTCCTCCACCGACACACCCGCCGGCAGCACATGCACCTCCACCCCCCGCTCCGCCAACCGCCTCGGCGTCATCCCCTTGATCCCCAGATCAATAGCCGCCACCGTGAACCGCCTCACCCCCACAGCCGGCACCACATACCCCTCAGCCGCGGCCACCTCCGACGACAGATCCGCCCCCGCCATCCCCGGAGACCGCCGCACACGCGCCAGCAGACCCCCCTCATCCACACCCGCCAGCGCCGCACCCGAGAACACACCCGCCCGCATCGCACCCCGCTCCCGCAGATGCCGCGTCAACGCCCGCGTGTCCACCCCGCAGATCCCCACCACACCCCGCGCCACCAGCTCCTCATCCAGAGACCGCCGCGACCGCCAGCTCGACGGCACCCGCGCCGGATCACGGACCACAAACCCCGCCACCCAGATCCGCCGCGACTCGTCATCCTCATCATTGACCCCCGTATTCCCCACATGAGGAGCCGTCATCACCACCACCTGACGGTGATACGACGGATC
>NZ_JBEOYB010000166.1:0-4270 GCF_040296845.1 Streptomyces sp. NPDC001985 | reverse complement strand
GGTGAACCGGTCGGGCACGGCCCGGCGGGGTGGTGCCGTGGCGGGCGGTCAGCCGGCCAGGCCGACCAGTTCGTATCCGGCCTCGTCCACGGCCGCGCGCACGGCCTCCTCGTCCAGCGGCGCCTCGGAGACCACGGTCACCCGGCCGGTCGCGGCGACGGCGGTCACCGAGGTGACGCCCGCGATGCCGGAGACCTCGGCCGAGATCGCGCCCTCGCAGTGGCCGCAGGTCATCCCGGAGACCTCGTAGACGGTGGTGACGCCCGCCGCCGCGGCCTCGGTCGCGCCGGAGCCGCAGGAGCTGCCGCCGCAGCAGCCGGAGGCGGGGGCGTCGGCGTTCTCGGTGATCTCGATCTCGGTCTTCGCGGTCATGTCGATCTCCTCGCGGGGCGGTGGCGTGCGCTCATGGCGGCGCACGGGTGGCGTGCCAGGGGCGCCCGGGAGCGCCGGGGCCCTGTGGCACTGACTATACAATACCCCTAGGGGGTATCAAGGGCTCTCGGTGTCCGGGCCGGTCGCGGCGGGGGCCGGGGCGGGGGTGGCGGCCGGGGTCGCGGCACGGTCCGCGGCGGCTGCCGCGGCGGCCGCGCAGCCGCCCGTCGCGTGCTCCGGGAAGAGCGGCTCCAGATAGCGGAACATCACCGTCTTGATCTCCCTGACATACCCCTGCCGTTCCTCGCCCTCGTGGGCCAGGGCCAGGTCGAGACCGGCCTTGAAGAGGGTGAAGGTGATGTTCGCGACGCGGCTCAGCTCGGCGGGCGGGGTGCCGGGGAGGTAGTCGCCGAGGATGCCCTCGATGCGCGTGATCAGCCCCTCGTGAATGGCGTGGAACTCCTCGGTGATCTGGCCGGGCGTGTCGGGGCCGTGGATCAGCGCCGCGAAGGCGGGGTTCTCGTAGTTGAAGGCGAAGAGCGGATCGAGCACCGAGTCCAGCAGTTCGTCCAGCGGCAGATCGAGGTTGGTGGCGAGGAGCGCCGTGCCGTGGGACTCGCGCCACTGCTCCAGGAGCCGGCCGCCCAGCTCGATGGCGATCGCCTCCTTGTTCGGGAAGAACTGGTAGAGCGTGCCGGGGGAGACGCCCGCCTCGCGGGCGATGGCGTTGGTGCTGGCGGCGGTGTAGCCGGTGGTGGTGAAGACGCTGGCGGCGGCGGAGAGCAGCTGGGCGATCCGGCGCTCGCCGCGCGCCTGGCGGCGCCGGGGTCTGGCCGGTGCCGGCCCGTCGGCCCCCGGTGCCTCCGAGGGGGCTCTCCCGGAGGTCTTGGGGGGGTCGGTGGCCGCCGGTGGCTTGCGGGCGCGGGAGGCCGGCTCCCGGGCGGCCGGGTCCCCGGCCGCGGCGCCTCCTCCACGCGCGGCCTCCGGACCGCTCGGGGCTCCCCGGCCGGCCTCGGCCTTCCGGGGGGCTCGTTCCCGGCCGGCCTCGGCTTCCCCGGGGGCTCCATCCCGGCCGGCCTCGGCCTTCCGGTGGGCCGCTTCCGGGCTGTTCGCGGCTTCCGGGCGGCCGGCCGGGCCCGGCTCGGTGGACGGGCCCGAGTGGGTCGGGTGCTCCGGTTCTGTCGGCTCCGGCACTGAAATCCCCAGCTTCCTGGCGCGGTTGACAAACGCGAGTGGTCGCTCGCATTCTGGGTTAATGCGAGCGATCGCTCGTGTTTGCCGAATTCTATGGCAATGGCCGACCCATGCTGCCCGAGCGCGTCATGGGCCACGGTGAAGGGGACACCGCACCATGTCCGAAGTCAACGGCCCGCCCGAGGCCCCGCCCCGCGCCGGGCGATGGACCCGGCTGGTCACCGCGCGCCCGAGGCTCTCGCTCCTCATCGCTCTCGTGCTGACCGCGCTCGCCGTGTTCGCGGGCAGCGGAGTGGCCGACCGCATGGGCAGCGGCGGCTGGGAGGACCCCGCCGCCGAGTCGACCTATGCGACCGAGGCGCTCGAAAGGGAGTTCCCCGCGTCGCAGCCGAATCTGCTGCTGCTGGTGGACACGGGCGCTGAGGGCTCGGGCGAGCCGTCCGGCGCGGGCGGCGGGCGGCCCGCGGTGGACAGCCCCGAGGTCGCCGCCGAGGGCCGCCGGCTGGCCGAGCGCCTGGCCGCCGAGGAGGGCGTCACCGGTGTCGGTTCCTACTGGGCGACCCCGACCCCCGCGCTGCGCGCGGAGGACGGCCGGCAGGCGCTGATCGCGGCCCGCGTCCTGGGCGACGAGAAGACGGCGCACGAGGTGCTGGAGCGGATAGCCCCCGAGTTCCGGGGCACACACGGCCCGGTGGAGGTCTCGATCGGCGGCCCCGTCGCCGTGGAGCACGAGATGACCACCATCATCATGGAGGACCTGCTCTGGGCGGAGATCATCGCCCTGCCGGTGACCCTGATCCTGTTGATCATGGTCTTCGGGAGCGCCGTCGCGGCGGTGCTCCCGCTGGGCGTCGGCATCGTCGCCATCCTGGGGACCAACGCGGTGCTGCGCGGCCTCACGGAGTTCGCCGAGGTCTCCGTCTTCGCCATGAACCTCACCACCGCGCTCGGCCTCGGACTCGCCATCGACTACGCCCTGTTCATCGTGCGCAGATTCCGCGAGGAGCTGGAGTCCGGCGCCGAGGTGCGGGACGCGGTGGGCACCACCCTGCGCACCGCCGGGCGCACGGTGCTGTTCTCCGCCCTCACGGTGGCCGTGTCGCTGGCCGCGATGCTGGTCTTCCCGATGTACTTCCTGCGCTCCTTCGCCTATGCGGGGATCGCGGTGGTGATCCTGGCCGCCGCCGCCGCGCTCATCCTGCTCCCGGCCGCGCTGATGCTGCTGGGCCACCGGGTCAACGCCCTGGATCTGCGGCGGGTGTTCCGGCGCCGCCGGAGCCGGAGCGGCAAGCCCTCCGCCGGCGCGGCGGAGAGCGGCGCGGGATGGGGGCGGTTCGCGGATCTGGTGATGCGCAGGGCCCCGCTGGCTGCCTTCACCACCATCGCCGCCCTGCTCCTCCTCGGGCTGCCCTTCCTGGGGGTGAAGTTCGGTACGCCGGACGACCGGCAGCTCCCGTCGACCGCCGAGTCCCATGTGGTCCAGCAGCAGATCCGTGAGGGCTTCCCCGGCAGCCCCGACGGCGCCATCGAGGTGCTCGCCGAGCGGAAGGGGTCCGCCCCGATGGACACCGCCGCCCAGGAGCGCTACCGCGAGCGCATAGCGGACCTCCCGGGGGTGCTGAGGGTCGACGGCCCCGTCGCCGGCGCCTCGGGCGCCTCGGCGTACTTCACGGTGCAGCCGGACGGCGAGGCCGTGGGCGAGGGGGCCCAGCGGCTGGTGCACCAGGTGCGGGAGGTGCCGGCGCCCTTCGACACCTCGGTGACCGGGCGGGCCGCGGCCCTGGAGGACTCCAAGTCGGCGATAGCGGACCGGCTGCCCCAGGCTCTGGCCCTCATCGTGGTGACGACCCTGCTGCTGGTCTTCCTGCTCACCGGCAGTGTGCTGATACCGCTCCAGGCGGTGGTGCTCAACGCTCTCAGCCTCACGGCCATGTTCGGCGCCATGGTCTGGGTCTTCCAGGACGGCAATCTCTCCGGGCTGCTGGGCTTCACCCCCACCGGGGACATCGAGACCAATCTGCCGGTGCTGATGTTCTGCATCGCCTTCGGCCTCTCGATGGACTACGGAGTCTTCCTGCTCTCCCGGATCAAGGAGGAGTACGACCGCACGCACGACCACGACCACGCCGTCCGGTTCGGTCTCCAGCGCACCGGCGGTCTGATCACGGCGGCGGCGGTGATCCTCGCGGTGGTGATGGTCGCCATCGGCACCTCCCGGGTGACCAACACCAAGATGCTCGGGCTCGGCATCGCGCTGGCCGTGCTGATGGACGCGATGGTGGTGCGCGGTCTGCTGGTGCCCTCGGTGATGAAGCTGATGGGTCCCAGGACGTGGTGGGCCCCCGGTCCCCTGCGCCGCTTCCACGAGCGGTTCGGACTGAGCGAGGGCGAGGCGCCCGCCCCGCCCGCCCGGTGGGGCGGGGACCCCGTCTCCGGCGGCCGGGAGCCGGAACCCTCCGCCGGCGGGGCGTCCGGGGCGAGGCCGGGTGCGGAGTCGGCTGCGGAGTCCGGCGCGAGGGACCGGGCCGGGGTCTGACCCTCCGGTACCGGCCGGCCGGCACCGGCCGGGCCCGTCGTGCGCGGTCCCCCCCCCCCCCGGGGGGGGGGGGGCCCCCGGGGGGGGGGGTAAGCGGGCAAAGAACCCCCCGCCCCTGGTAACCCGCCCGGTTGGGGACCCCACCCGCAAGGGGACCCCCGACCCCGA
>NZ_JBEOYB010000165.1:0-4303 GCF_040296845.1 Streptomyces sp. NPDC001985 | reverse complement strand
CAGGGCGACGGAGCCGCACACCCCGAGCCCCTCCGGCGATTGAGGAGCGGGGGTTCGGGGGCCGGCCCCCGACCCGGGCCCGCAGCACGCGGGTGTGCCGGTGGGCGGGGAGGGAGGGGAGGGCTCACGTGGTGGGGCGGGAGGTGAAGAGGGTGGTCTGGGTTGATCGGGGGAGGTTGCCCAGCGAGATCAGGTGCGGGGCCAGGGCGAAGGCATGGGCCCGGGCGACCTCCCCCGCCGCCCAGACCGCCCGCACCGTCCCCTGCACCGCCCCCGCGGGATACCCCGCCACCACCCTCGCCACCCGCACCGCCCCCACCAGCGCCTCCCCGGGCTCGACCAGCTCCGAGACCAGCCCCACCTCGTGCGCCCGCCGCGCGGGCATCCGCTCGGCCGTCCCCATCAGCGCCAGCCGCGCCACCTCCCCGTACGGCATCCGCTGCGCCAGATACACCGACTCGTACGCGCTGACCATCCCGTAGGTGGTGTGCGGGTCGAAGAAGGTGGCCGTCCGCGAGGCCACCAGGAACTCGCACTCCCCCAGCAGATAGAACGCCCCGCCGCACGCCATCCCCTCCACCGCCGCGATCACCGGCTTCCAGAGGTCGTTGGCCTTGGGGCCGATCGCGATCAGCGGATCGTCGATCGAGTACGGAGAGCCGGGCTGCGGCACCTCCACCGCGCGGTCGATCCCCGTGCAGAAGGCCCGGGTCCCGGTGCCGGTGAGCACCACCGCCCGTACCGCGTCGTCGTGGCGGAACTCCCGCCACACCTCGCCCAGCCGCCCCGCCGTCTCCAGGTCGATCGCGTTGAGCTTCTCGGGCCGGTCCAGGGCGACGACCGCGACCCCCGTCTCCCCGACCTCCGTCAGGTCCACCCGCAGGCTCATGCCCGCTCCAGCTGCCAGCGCGGCAGCCGGACCCCGCCGCCGGGTCCGGGCGCGGTGAACGCGACCCGTACCGCCGCCCCGATCCGCAGCCGGGCCGGGTCGACCGAGTTCAGCGGGGCGTCCGGCGCGGAGACCACATTGCCCACGAGCCGGATGCGCGGCGCGTCGGCCAGCTCCACCAGGACGGTGTTGTACGGGGCCAGCTCCGCGTACCCGGGCAGCAGCGGCGGGTGCGGCACCACGTACGACCAGATCCTGCCCCGGCCGCTCATCAGCCGCCACGCGGTGCCGAAGGACTGGCAGCGCGGGCAGCACGGCCGGGGCGGGAAGCGCGGCTCACCGCAGGGACGGCAGGTCTGGACGCGCAGTTCGCCCCGGGCCGCGTACTCCCAGAACGGCGCGCCGTCGTCGTCGGGTACCGGTTCCAGCAGCGGCATCTCAGCTCCTCAGCAGCACGGCCGACGTGGGTACGCCCTCGCCCGCCGTGACCAGGCAGGTGGCGGCGGACGGTACCTGCGCGGTGGAGGTGCCGCGCAGTTGGCTGACCCCCTCGGTGATCAGGTTGAAGCCGTGGACATACGCCTCGCTGAGCCCGCCGCCGGAGGTGTTCAGCGGCAGCCGCCCGCCGATCTCCAGCGCGCCGCCCTCGGTGAACGCCGCGCCCTCGCCGCGCCCGCAGAAGCCGTACCCCTCCAGGGAGAGCGGGATCAGCGGGGTGAACGCGTCGTAGATCTGGGCGACATCGACGTCCTCGGGGCCGAAGTCGGCGGACTTCCAGAGCTGCCGGGCGGCGGTCCAGGCGGGCCCGGTGAGCGGGTCGTCGTTCCAGTAGTTGACCATCCCGTGGTGCTGGGCGGGCAGCCCCTGCGCGACGGAGTGGATGTAGACGGGCCGCTGCCGGCAGTCCCGGGCCCGCGCGGCGGAGACGATCACACAGGCGAGCGCGCCATCGGTCTCCAGGCAGTTGTCGAAGAGACAGAGCGGCTCGCTGATCCACCGGGAGGTCATGTACATCTCCCGGGTGAGCGGCCGTTCGTACATCATCGCCGCCGGGTTCTGGTTGGCCCGGTTGCGGCAGGCGAGCGCCACATTGAAGAAGTGATCGCGGGTGGCGCCGTACTCGTGCATATAGCGCCGGGCCAGCATCCCGATCTCGTCGGCGGGCCGCAGCAGCCCGAAGGGCCGGGTCCACTGGGCGGGTACGGGGAGCTGGGCGGCGGTGTTCCGCCAGGGGCGGGGGCCGCTGCCGCGCTTGCGGGAGCGCCAGGCCACGCCGACGCTCGCCTGTCCGGTGGCGATGGCGGCGGCGAGATGGGCGAGGGTGGCGCAGGAACCCCCACCGCCGTAGCCGGCCCGGGAGAAGAAGGTGACATCGCCGGCGCCGATGGCCTTGGCGATCTCGACCTCGTCGGTCTCCTCCATGGTGTACGAGGCGAACGCGTCGACCTCCGACGCGGCGATCCCCGCGTCGTCGAGAGCGGCGACGACGGCCCGGCAGGCCAGGGTCTTCTCCGGCTCGGGGAGCCTCTTCGCGAAGGCGGTGCGGCCGATCCCGGCTATCGCCGCCGCGTCCTTGAGACGGGTCACGGGCACCTCCGCCGTTCGATCCCGATGGCTGACAGCGCGTCAGGCTACCGCTAATCTGACGGATAGTCAGCCAGCGTGCGGAGGCGGTTTCCATGCGTGATCCCCTGCCTGATCCCCTGCCCGACCCGATGCGCGGCGACCTGGAGTGGGGCACGGTCGGGGCACTGGTGCGGGAGGCCGCCGCGCGGTACGGGGAGCGCGAGGCCGTCGTGGAGGGCCGCACCCGCCTCTCGTACACCGCGCTGGGCGAGCGGGTGGAGCGGGCCGCCGCCGCGTGCCTGGCCGCCGGGGTCCGGCGGGGCGACCGGGTCGCGATCTGGGCGCCCAACACCCTCGACTGGATCGTCTCCGCGCTCGGCACGGTCATGGCGGGGGCGGTGCTGGTGCCGCTGAACACCCGCTTCAAGGGCGGCGAGGCCGCCGATGTGCTGCGGCGCGGCCGGGTGCGGCTGCTCTTCGTCACCGGCACGTTCCTGGGCACCTCCTACATCGCCGCGCTGCGGCGCTCCGGGGTCCCGCTCCCCGGGCTGGAGCAGGTGGTGGTCCTCGGCGACAGCGCCCCCGAGCCCTACCGCACCTGGCGCGCCTTCCTCGCCGGGGGCGCGGGGGTGAGCGCCCGGGAGGTCCGCGAGCGGGCGGACTCGGTCGGGCCCGGGGACCTCTCGGACATCGTCTTCACCTCCGGCACCACCGGCCGCCCCAGGGGCGCGATGATCACGCATGCCCAGACCCTGCGCTGCTACGGCGTCTGGAGCGAGCTGGCCGGGCTCCGGGAGGGCGACCGCTATCTGATCGTGAACCCCTTCTTCCACACCTTCGGCTACAAGGCCGGGATCATCGCCTCGCTGATGCGCGGCGCGACGATGGTGCCGCAGCCGGTGTTCAGCGCCCGGGCCGCCCTCGCGCAGGTCGCCGCCGAGCGGATCACCGTACTGCCCGGTCCGCCGGCGCTGCACCGCTCGCTGCTCGACCACCCCGCGCGCGACCGCTACGACCTCTCGTCGCTGCGGCTGGTGGTGACGGGTGCGGCGGTGGTGCCGCTACGGCTGGTGGAGCGGCTGCGGGAGGAGCTGGGGATCGGTACGGTCCTGACCGCGTACGGGCTCTCCGAGGCGTCCGGCATCGTCACCATGTGCCGCCGGGACGACTCCCCGGCCACCGTCGCCGGCACCTCCGGGCGCCCCGTCCCCGGCACCGAGGTCCGGGTGGTCACCGGGTCGGGGGAGCCGGGAGGGCCCGGGGAGCCCGGGGAAGTGCTGGTGCGCGGACACCAGGTGATGCGGGGGTACTTCGAGGACCCCGGGGCCACGGCCGCCGTCCTGGACGGGGACGGCTGGCTGCGCACCGGGGACGTGGGTGTGCTGGACGCGGACGGCAACCTGAGGATCACCGACCGGATCAAGGACATGTTCATCGTCGGCGGGTTCAACGCCTACCCGGCGGAGATAGAGCAGCTCCTCGCGCTCCACCCGGACATCGCGGACGTGGCGGTGGTCGGGGTGCCGGACGGACGGCTGGGCGAGGTCGGGAGGGCGTACGCGGTGCGGCGGCCGGGTGCGACGGTCACGGCGGACGAGCTGATCGACTGGGCGCGCCGGGAGATGGCGAACTACAAGGTGCCGCGGGAGGTGGAGTTCGTCGCGGGGCTGCCGCGCAACGCGGGCGGGAAGGTGCTGAAGGGGGAGCTGCGGGAGGGGCGGGTGCGCTGACGGTCCGCGGGTCGCGGGCCCCGGGCGGGGGCCCCGCCCCCGCGGGGAGGGGGTGTTCTGGGTGGCCAAACGGGAGGCGGGGGGGGGGGGCCAGGCGCCGGCGCGCGCGGGGTGGAAA
>NZ_JBEOYB010000164.1:0-4636 GCF_040296845.1 Streptomyces sp. NPDC001985 | reverse complement strand
GGGGTGGCGCCTCCTGCGCCCTGGGTCGTGTGTTTCGTAGCGTGCCGGGCTCGCGAGCCCCGGCACCGGACCCCGCTCACCGATCCGGCCCGATCCGAAAGAGACTCCCTAGCTCAGGCGGACCGGGATCGTGCGCCAGCCGTGGGCGATGAACGACGGCACCTGCTCCAGCTCCCCCGCCGGCACAGCCAACCTCACCTCCGGGAAGCGCTCGAACAGCGCGGGCAGCGCCGTCCTCGCCTCCAGCCTCGCCAGCGGCGCCCCCATGCACCGGTGCACCCCCACCCCGAACGCCAGATGATCATCCGCACTGCGCCCCGCGTCGAACCTCCCCGCATCGGGCCCGTAGTGCTCCGGATCGTGCCCCGCCGCCGCGAATGTCGTCAGAATCGCCGCCCCGGCCGGAATCGTCACCCCCTCCACGGTGATGTCCGACACCGCGAACCGCAGCGGCAGGTTCGCGATCGACGGATGCACCCTCAGCACCTCGTCGATCACCGCCTCCCACGACACCTCCCCCCTCCGCACCGCCCCCAGCTGCCCCGGGTCCCGCAGCAGCGCCACCACCGCGTTGCCGATCAGATTCACCGTCGTCTCGAACCCCGCCCCGATCACCAGCAGCAGGGTGTGCACCAGCTCCTCCTCGCCGAGCCGGTCGCCGTCCTCCGCGCGGACCCGGATCAGGTCGCTGGTCATGTCGTCCCCCGGGTTCGCCGTCTTCTCGGCGATGAGCGAGGAGAGCACCGTACCGATCTGCTCCTGCACGAACGCCGCGTGCGCCGGGCTCGGATCGGAGGTGTCGAGGACGGCCGACGCCAGCCGCACCACCCCGGGGCGCAGCTCCTCCGGGACCCCGAACAGCTCGCAGATCACCCGCAGCGGCAGCGGGTGGGCGTACCCGGCCCGCAGATCCACCACCTCCCCGTCGCCCCGGGCCGCCAGCGCGGAGAGCAGTTCGCCGGTGACCGCCCCGACCCGCTCCCGCATCCCCTCCGTGCGGCGCGCGGTGAAGCCGGGCGCGATCAGCTTCCGGAGCCGGGTGTGGTCGGCCCCGTACGCCGAGAGCATGTTCACCACGCCCACCCAGCTCAGAATCCACCCCCACTCGGGGTGCTCGGCGATCTCGGGGAAGAGACTCCAGTGCCGGCGCGGGTCCTTGCTGACCCGGGGGTCCAGGATCAGGTTCTTCAGGATGCCGTGGCCGGTCGGGGCCCAGGCGGGTATCCCGCCGGGGAGTTCGACGGGCACCAGCGGCCCCAGGGCGCGCAGCCGCGCGCACTCCGCCGGGATGTCGATGCCGAAGGGGTCGATGGCCACCGGGGCGGACCCGCTCATCATCGCTCTCCTGACTGGTCGGGCGTGCGGGGGGTGAACCGGACCGGGAACGCCGTCAGGGACCGGTGGAAGGGCCCCGGACGCCAGGTGAGCCGCTCACGGGGCAGCACCGGACTCAGATCGGGCAGCCACTGGGTGAGCCGCTCGATGGCCTCCGTCGCGATCAGGAGCGTGTGCTGCTTCACCGGGCAGGAGTGCGGCCCGGCCGACCACGACAGATGGGAGGCGTCGTTGGTGCGGCGCACCCCGCCGGAGTCCTTCTCCGCGAAGTGGGCCAGCGCGCCGTAGGAGATCACGACCGGCACGGCGGCCTGTATCCACACGCCGTGGAAGCTGACGGCCCTGCGGGCGTAGTGGATGCCGTAGTTGGCGAGCGGCGTCTCGTACCGCAGCACCTCCACCACCGCGTCCATCACGGGACGCGAGCCGCTGGTGAGCGTCGTGTAGTACGCCGGGTTCCCGAGGATGCGGGAGAGGGCGTTGGAGACCAGGTTCGCCGTGGGCTCGTGCCCGGCGCCGAGGGTGAGGAAGACCTGCCAGGTCACCTCCTCGGGGGTGAGTTCGAGCGGGTGGTCGAGGAGCCAGCTCGTGAGGTCGTCGCCGCGCCGGGCCATCTTGGTGGCGATGAGTTCGAGGACGTACCGCCCGTACTCGACCTCGGCCTGGGCCGCGCTCTCGACCCCCTCGATCATCTGCGCCATGGAGTCGGTGAGCCGGTCGCTCTCGCTGTCCGGCAGCCCGAACAGGTTGTTGAAGATCAGCCCCATCAGCGGCCGGCAGAAGTCGGAGACGAGATCGGCGCGCCCCCGGGGACCGAACCGGGAGACCAGGATGTCCACGGCCCGGTGCACCCGCTCGCGCAGATCGTGCGGTTCGACGAGGCTGAAGGCGTCGACGAGGGTGCGCCGGTAGCGGATGTGCGCCTGGCCGTCGGCGAAGAGGGTGTTGGGCCGCCAGCGCATCATCCCGAGGATCGGCGAGTCCTCGGCGACCGCCGCCTCCCAGGGGCGCGGGTCGTGCGACCAGGTCTCGGAGTCGTGCAGCACATCGAGGGCCGCGCGCCGGTCGACGACGACATACGCGAAGATCCCGGGCGCGAGTTCGGCCCAGCCGACGGGCCCCTGGGCCCGCAGCAGCTCGTAGTAGCCGTGGGGGTCGGAGGCGAATCCGTCCTCCCAGAGCCGGACGGGCGCGGCGGGGGTCGGCGCGGGCGCGGGCGGGCTCTTCACGACAGCTCCGCGTCCGGGACCGGAGCCGCGCCCGGGACCGTGTCCGGGACCGGTGCCGGGGCCTGGCTCATCCGGGTGAGCAGATGCTGCACCAGGGAGATCAGCGCGTCGATGGAGGCCCGGGTGTCCCGGGCGTCACAGGCGACCATCGGGGTGCCGGGCTCCAGGTCCAGCGAGGTGCGCAACTGCTCCTCGGTGTACTGGCGCGCGTCGGGGAAGGTGTTGAGGGCGACCGCGTACGGCAGGCCCGCGTCCTCCACCAGACCCAGCACCTCGAAGGAGTCATCGATGCGCCGGGTGTCGACCAGGACCAGCGCGCCGAGGGCCCCGAAGGCGATGTCCGACCAGAGCGAGCGGAACCTCTCCTGCCCGGGGGTGCCGAAGAGATAGAGCACGATCCCCCCGTTGAGGGAGATCCGCCCGAAGTCGATGGCGACGGTCGTGGTGGTCTTGTCCCGCACCCCGGCGAGGTCGTCGACCGCCACGGACGCCTCGGAGAGCTGCTCCTCGGTGTGCAGGGGCCGGATCTCGGACACGGAGTCGATCAGGGTGGTCTTGCCGACCCCGAAGGGGCCTGCGACCAGGATTTTCACCAGTTCGCGGGCGCTGTCCGGCAGGTGCAGGCCGCTAGAGCTTGAGGGCGCGGAGGCCATCGGCGACTCTCTCCAACAGATCAAGGTCGGGCTGGGCCGCGTACGGGATGGGCGGGCGGGCGCCCACCAGGCCCAGGTCGATGAGGTGCGCCGCGAGGACGCGGACGGCGGAGACGGGCAGTTCGAGCACGGCCGCCGTCTCCACCACCGTGAGCGATCCGCCGTCCAGCGTGCCCAGGAGGGTGCGCTGCGCGGCGGGGAGCCCGGCCGGGACCGCGGGTCCGGCCGGGGCGGGTGGTGTGTGCGGGGCGGATGGTGCGGGTGGAGGGGTGTGCCGACGGACCCGGCGTACGTCCGGGCCGGCCGCGGGTGCCGGTAAGGACGACCCGGTTCCGCAGGCGGCTCCGGTGGCCGGCTCTCCCGGGCAGGTCGTCAGATCGGTCAGGACCGAGAGGCGCTCCAGGCTGTTGCGGCTCGGCCGGGTCGTGCCGCCGGTGGAGACATAGGCGGGGACCAGGGGCCGGCCGGCCCGTCGGCCGCTCACAGCGGTGTGTGGCCGCTGGCTCCCCGGGGAGCGGCTGCCATCGCCTTCTCGCCGAGCCGGGCCACTTGGGAGTGGACCCGGTGGGCGAGGAGATCGAGCCGCACCTCGGGGTCGCCGTAGGCGGCCACACAGGTGCCGTGGGTGGTGGGCGCCACCAGGATGTATCCGTGGTCGGATTCGACGACCACCTGCCGCACCTCGGCGCTGTCCTTGTCCGCGAAGGCCGCCGCCGCGGTGCGGCAGGCCCCCTGCACGGTGCTGGTGATCGCCGCGACGCGTTCGGCGGAGGCCTGGGAGAGCCGGTCGGAGTAGCCGGACACAAGGCCGTCCCTGGTCAGCAGGACGGCCGCGCGGACATGGGGGATTTCCAGGATCGGGTCGAGCACCCACGCGGTATCGCCGGTGTCGCGGGAGGTGCGGCTGGTCATCGGGGGTCGTTCCCTTCGGGGTCGGCGGCGTTGCGTGCGGCTGCGGTCCCGGCCTGCAACGCGCCGAGTGCCGCTGCGGCCTCTTCGGGGGAGCGCGTGGGGGGCTGGGGGCGGCTGTGTGCTTCGACGGGGTAGTCGGCGGCCCGGACCCGGCGGCGCCGGCGGGGCAGCAGATCGTCGTCGGGAGCGGGAGCGGGGTCGTGGGTGATGGCGTCGGGGACGGTGGGGGAGGGGGGAGGTCCGACGGGTGTACGGGAGGGGGGCGCGGGGTCGGGTGGGGTGCGGGCGGCCATCGTGGGAGCGGTCGGGGTGCGGGGAGGCACCGCGTGGGCGGTCGGGGGGTGGACGGAGGGCGCGGGAGGGGCCGCGGCGGTCTGCCGCGGCACGGGGCGCTCCGGCTCCGCGGCCGGCCGCGGTGCCGGCCCCCGGTGGCCCGGGGGCCCGGTCGGGGCCGGGAGGTGTGCGGCCGCCCGTACGGGGTCCGCCGGTGCGCTGACCCGGGGGGCG
>NZ_JBEOYB010000163.1:0-4733 GCF_040296845.1 Streptomyces sp. NPDC001985 | reverse complement strand
GGGGGGGGGGGGGGGCGCCGGGGGGGGGGGGGGGGGGGCGGGGGGGGGGGCGGGCGGCGGGGGGGGGGGGGGGGGGGGCGGGGGGGGGGGGGGCGGCGCGGGCGCGGCGCCGGCGCCCCGGCCCCGGGTGGCCCGGGTGCCCGGTCGGGCCCGGGAGCTGTGCCGCCGCCGGTACGGGCTCCGCCGGAGCGCTGCCCCGGGTGGAGTGCGGCGCGCTGGCGGCCTGGGGCCGCTCGGCCGGGTCGATATGGCTGAGCAGGTGGTTCTTGACCAGCAGCACCGCCCGCACCCCGCCGTAGGGGGAGGGCGAGGAGAGATCGACCGACAGATCGAACTGGCGGGTGAGCTGGCCGATCGCGGCGAGACCCATCCGGGGCGGGTCGCCCAGTTCGGAGAGGAGGATCGGGTCGCGGCCCGCCACCATCCGCTGGGCGTAGGCCCGTTCGTCGGCGGCCATGCCGACGCCCGCGTCGTCCACGGTGACGGTGACACCGTGGTGGGCGCGCTCCAGGTTCACCGTCACGGTCGTGTCGGACGAGGAGTGCCGCAGGGCGTTGTCGAGCAGTTCGGCGACGATGATCGCGACCGGTTCGACGGCGTGCGAGACGAGGGCGGTGCCGTTCTCCAGGTGGTTGCTGATGTGGACGCGCTGGTAGCCGATGATCCGGGACTGTCCGCCGGTCACCGCGTCGACGAGGTGGGACTCCTCACGGGCGAGTCCCACCCACGCGCCGCACACGACGGCGGCCACCTGGGCGCGGCGCAGGGACTGTTCGTTCTCGTGGTCGAGCGAGTAGAGGGTCTGGGACAGCTCCGGGTCGTCGTAGCGCTGCTGGAGTCCGCGCAGGACGTCCTGGAGCCGGTAGAGCCCGGCCTGGATCTCGCGGGTCGCGCCGCGCATCCCGGCCCGGGCCGCCGCGTCGACCCGCTTGCGCTCCTGGAGCATCGCGGTGGCGACGCCCCGCAGGGCCGCGTGCAGATTCGTGTCGAGATCACTGTCCGCGAGGGTGGGGTCCAGTGGTCCCGGCACCTGCACATGGGGGTGGGCGGCACGGGTGGCGGCGGCCGGGATGCGCTCCTGTGCCAGGTGGAGCACCTCGGCCGCACAGGTCCGTGAGGTGTGCTCGTTCTTCCGCCGGGCGGCGTCCAGTTGGGTGCGCAGGGATTCGATCTCCGTGACCTGCTTCGCCCGTTCCCGGCGCGAACGCAGAAGATGGCTTCCCAAATAGAACGCCGACAGGGTCCCGGTGGCGACGATGGCCAGATCCGGTATCTCGATCATCGAATAGACCTCGGGGATGGCGGTGGTCAGGGTCGTATGGGAAACGGCCCGACCAAGTACACACCGTCATCGAGTGATCGCGGGGGGTTTTGCCGGAAGTAATTCTGACGGCGCCCCGGGGGCCGATCACGCGCGCCCCCCGTGTCCGGGTGGGCGGAAGGGAGCCCCGAGGGCAGAGGTGGCGTGGTGGGGGAGTCGCCCGGGGCCCGTGCGACGACGGAGAACGGCCGCGGCGGCCCCCCTCACCGCCGCCGCGGCCCTACACCATCGGGTGAAGCCCCGATCAGTCCTTCGCTTCCGGTTCCTTCACCCAGGGTCACTGCTCGGCCCCTGGGTTCAGGGTCTGGACCGGACCTTCGGCTCAGATATTCGGTTCGGGTCTTTTATCGGCTGAAGGCTTTTTCAGCCCGGCTGCCGGATCTTCCGCCGTTCGGGGTGACCGGCGTCCGGCCGCACCGGAATTTCGATTTCCGGGGATGGTTTCCGGGATTCCGTTCCGGGGATTCCTCCCGGGTCCCGCCGCGCGGTCGCCCGGCGCGGCGCGTCAGGGCTTCGGCGGGGCCGGGGAGTAGTTGTCCTGGGGCTTGCCGGCGCCGCCCTTGAGGAACCTCGGCGGGGCGGGCGAGTAGTTGTCCTTGGTGATGACGGCGTCCTCGGCGAGAGTGCCGTCGGCCGGGGACACACCGGCCGGGAGGCCCGGCGAGTAGGTGTCGTCCTTCGGCTTCGTGTCGCCGTCCGCGAGGAAGTGCGGCCGGGCCGGCGAGTAGTTGTCCTTGGACACGAGGTCCTCGGTGACGCCGGTGGCGCCGGTGACGCCGGTGCCGATCTCGTTGTCGGGCGAGCTGTCGAGCGAGCTGTCGAGCGTGCTGTCGGTTTCGTTCATTTCTGTCCCCCATGGGATTGCTGTCGTGCTGAGCCATGAACAGAAGCGGCCCTCCGCCCGGAGACTCCCCCGAGGGTCGCCGGACGGAAGGCCGGGGAACCTCACCCGCCCCCCGGAGTGGTGGAGTTCCCGCGATCCGTCTGCCCCCCGACGCGACGGATCGACTGCACTGAGCATGTCGGAAGCCCATAAACATTCGATGAACGTCCAGGCAGAGTCCTGTCACAGAGTCCGGGACGGGGCCGGGGAGCGGGCCCGGCGCCGTCCCGTACGGCCCCCTGGGACCCGTGCGGGCCCGCGGCGGGCCCCCGCGGGCCCCTCAGGCGGCGCTGAGCGGGTTGAGCAGCCCCCGTGCCTCCTCCGCCTCCGCCGACCCGAGCTGCTCGTGCAGGGCGAGCGCCTCCCGCCAGCAGACGCGGGCGCGGTCGGCCTGGCCGAGCGCGGAGAGCGCCCGGCCGAGGGTGATGAGGACATTGGCGCGGATGCGGTCGCCGCCGATGCAGCCGATGGCCAGGGCCTGTTCCGCGTGTTGCGCGGCCCGGGCGGGCCGGCGGGCGGCCAGATGCGCCTGGGCGATACGGAACAGGGTCGTCCCCTCCCACAGCCGCTGCCGGTTCGACTCGAAGCCGTCCAGGGCCGCCAGGAGCTGCTGGAGGGCGTCCTGGTGCCTGGCGGCCTCGGTCAGGGCGACTCCGAGCGTGTAGCGGGCGTTGGCGAGCCGCAGGGTGTGCCCGATCCCGTCGAGGATGTCGCGCCCGCGCTCGGCGAGGTCGATGGACTGCTCGGTGTGGCCCATGAAGAGGTGCAGCCGGGAGAGATTGCACAGCGCGCTCGCCTCGCCCGGCCCGTTGCCGTCCGCCCGCGAGTCCTCGATGGCCTGGCGCAGGAACCGTTCGGCGTCCGCGTGGCGGCCCTGGTTGAGGGCGATGATGCCGCGGTCGTTGTTGGCCCAGAAGACGGGCGCCGCGTCGCCCGCCCGGCTCGCCAGCCGGGCCGCCTGCTGGGCCTGCTCGTCGGCCTCCGGATAGCGTCCGGCGACCAGATGGACATTGGTGAGCGTGGTGTGGGCGCGCCCCTGGGCCCGGGCGTCCCCGGCGGCGCGGGCCGCGTCCCGGGCGGTGAGCGCCGCGGTGGCGTACTGCTTGGAGTTGGCCCCTGACTCGGCCAGGTCCTTGGCGGCCCAGAGCAGGTCGACGGCGCGGCGCAGACCGCCGTTGGCGGTGGACTGCTGGGCGCAGGCGAGCAGGCAGTGGGCCTCGGTGTAGAGCCAGTCCAGCGCTTCCTGGCCGTCGGGGAACGCGAGCCCTTCGTGGGCGGTGGGCTCCAGATGGTCCGGCAGGCGGTCGCCGGGCCGTTCGATCGCGTACACCCGGCTCACGGTGGCGAGGTAGAAGTCCAGCAGCCGGGAGAGCGTGGCGCCGGTGTCCTCGGGGCGCTCGTCGCGTTCGGCGCACGCACGCGCGTAGAGCCGGACGAGGTCGTGGTAGCGGTAGCGGCCCGGCGCCGCGGACTCCAGGAGGGAGGTGTCGACGAGCCCCTCCAGCAGATCCTCGGTCTCCTGGAGCGGGAGGTCGAGCGCGGCGGACGCGGCGGCGAGGGAGATGTCGGGGCCGTCGGCGAGGCCCAGCAGCCGGAAGGCGCGGCCCTGGTCGGGCTCCAGCTGGCCGTAGCCGAGTTCGAAGGTGGCCTTCACGGCGAGATCGCCGGCCTGGAGTTCGTCGAGCCGGCGGCGCTCGTCGGCGAGCTTGGCGGCGAGCACGGAGACGGTCCAGGTGCGGCGGGCGGCCAGCCGGGAGGCGGCGATCCGGATCGCCAGCGGCAGGAAGCCGCAGGCGGCGACGACATCGAGGGCCGCCTCGCGCTCGGCCAGGACGCGCTCCTCGCCCACGATCCGGGTGAAGAGCTGGAGGGCCTCCTCGGGGGACATCACATCGAGATCCACCAGGTGCGCCCCGGCGAGGTCGACCATCCGCGCCCGGCTGGTGACCAGGGCGGCACATCCCGAGGTGCCGGGCAGCAGGGGGCGGACCTGGGCGGCGTCCCGGGCGTTGTCGAGCAGGACCAGGACACGGCGTCCGGCGAGCGTGGAGCGGTAGAGCGCGGCCCGCTCGGCCGGTGAGTCGGGGATGGAGGAGTCGGTGACCCCGAGGGCGCGCAGAAACGCGCCGAGCACGGCGGCCGGTTCGGTGGCCCTGCTGCCGGCGCCCTGGAGGTCGACATAGAGCTGGCCGTCGGGGAAGTGCGGGCGGGCCTCGTGGGCGACGTGCACGGCGAGGGTGGTCTTGCCGACGCCGCCGATGCCGGCGAGCGCGGAGACCGCCATCACCGAACCCTCGCTGGTCGCCAGCCGCGCGCCCAGCTCGCGGACGAAGGAGACCCGGCCGGTGAAGTCGGGCACGGTCGCCGGGAGCTGGGCGGGCTGGGCGATCCGGGGCGCGGGGGCGGCCTCCTCGCTGGGCCGGGCCAGCTCCTCGTCGGCGCGGAGGATGCGCTCCTGGAGGCGGGAGAGTTCGGGGCGCGGGTCGACGCCCAGCTCGTCGGCGAGGAGCCGGCGGGTGTCGGCGTAGA
>NZ_JBEOYB010000162.1:0-4866 GCF_040296845.1 Streptomyces sp. NPDC001985 | reverse complement strand
CCCGACACCCCCATCATCACCACCGACGCCCGCCACCGCGCCGACGCCAAAAGCGCCCTCATCACCCTCGTCGAACACGCCCTCATGGCCCGGCTCAAGTAGACAGAGACGTACGGCAGTTGTCGTAGTTATGCGCGGGGCGGACTGTGTCCTTTGACACGGCCCGCCCCCGTGTTCATAACGTTTCGACAGAGAATTACCGTGGTTCGGACACTCGATGCATACGCCCGGTACCGCTGCGCTCACATTTCCATCGCCTTTTGAAAGGGCTCGCTCTTTATGCCCGTTTTATCTGCGGGTACGATCCCTGGGAATGGCTGATTCCAACTGTTTGGAACGGACCCACTCCACATGCTGAAATTCGACGGACTTCTGAGTAGTACGGCTCCGAACGAAACACGGCACAGCGTAGGTGCCGACGCCGAGAGGTTGTTGGTCGAGTGAGGCGAAGCAAGCAGGGCTCCGCGGAGCAGCAGGCACGGGGCAACTTCACCCCGCCGCCGCGCGCAGCGGCACCCCCTGCCGCCGAGCCGACGGCCGCGCCGGCCCCGGCCGGCTCCAGCAGCCGGTTCTCCCCGCGGAACTGGCGGGTGCCCGCGCGGCTGAACGCCATCCTCCTCATCCCGGTGCTCGTGGGCCTGGTCATGGGAGGTTTTCAGGTCAAGGGCTCGATCGACACCTGGGACGAGGCGCAGAACGCGGAGCGGACGGCGCTGATCGTGCGCGCCGCGTCGCAGTACGGCGAGGCGCTGCTCGACGAGCGCGACCTCACCGCGCAGCCGCTGCTCACCGCCACCACCCCCGCGGCGCGCCGCGCCCCCGAGGTCACCAGGGCGTACACCGCCACCGACGAGGCGAAGAAGGCCTTCGACGAGGCCGTGCGGGAGCTGCCGCCCGGGGAGGGCCTGGAGCGCAGGCTCGAACTGTTCCGCGAGGAGGAGCCGGGGCTGAAGAAGCTCCGCGAGGCCGCCTACACCACCAGCCTCGACCCGGTGGCCACCGAAGAGGGCTATGTCCAGGTGCAGCACTCCCTCATGGAGTTCGCCAACGAGTTGGGGCTCGGCACCGGAAATGTGACCAGTTACGGTCGCATGGTCTACGCCATTCAACTCGCCAAGGCCGCCGAATCCCTTCAGCGCTCCATTGGTACGCACCTTCTGGTCCGCCCGAGCGACAAGCGCGATGTCTTCGCCAAGCAGACCATCGCCTTCAATTCGTACAACTACCTTGAGCAGATCGCCATCGCCGAGTTCGTCTCGGGCGGCACCCAGGCCGATACGGACCGGCTCCAGTCGGTCACCTCGACCAAGGAGCGGGCGGCGGTCAAGAAGCTCCAGGAGAGCGGGCTGACCCCGCCCGAGGCGCGCAAGTCCTCCTTCACCGGTATGGCCGAGCGGATCGGCACCGGCGCCAAGCCGTCGAAGCTGGCCGATGAGGACATCACCGCCGAGACCTGGATGGCGGTCGCCACCGCCAAGTTCGACGCCTACAGCGAGGTCGAGGGCGACCTCGTCGACCGGGCCGTCGAGGAGGCCGTGGCCATCGCGGACGACGCCCGGCAGGACGCGATCGTCAACGCCCTGATCACCGTGGTCTCGCTGCTCGTGGCCTTCGTCCTGGCCGGGGCCGTGGCCCGCCAGATGAGCCGCTCCATGCAGCAGCTCCGCACCGCCGCCTTCGCCATCGCCGAGCAGCGGCTGCCGCTCCTGGTGGACCAGCTCTCCCGTACCGAGCCCGGCCGGGTGGACACCCGGGTGCAGCCGATCCCGATCGACACCCAGGACGAGATCGGCGAGGTCGCCCGCGCCTTCGACCAGGTGCACCGCGAGGCCGTGCGGCTCGCCTCCGAGCAGGCGATGCTGCGGGGCAATGTCAACGCCATCTTCACCAACCTCTCCCGGCGCAACCAGTCGCTGATCGAGGGCCAGCTGACCCTGATCAGCGATCTGGAGAACAGCGAGGCCGACCCGGACCAGCTGGCCGCCCTCTTCCGCCTCGACCACCTCGCGACCCGGATGCGCCGCAACGGCGAGAACCTGCTCGTCCTCGCGGGCGAGGAGCCGGGCCGGCGCTGGAACCAGCCCGTCCCGCTGGTCGACGTGCTGCGCGCCGCCTCGTCCGAGGTGGAGTCGTACGAGCGCATCGAGCTGACCGGGGTCCCCGAGACGGACATCCACGGCCAGGCCGTGACCGACCTCGTCCATCTGCTCGCGGAGCTGCTGGAGAACGCCACCGCCTTCTCCTCGCCGCAGACCAAGGTCCGGGTGACGGCCACCCGGCTCCCGGACGGCCGGATCATGATCGAGATCCATGACAAGGGCATCGGGCTGACCGCCGAGGACTTCGCGGACATCAACCACAAGCTGGCCAACCCGCCGACGGTGGACGCGGCCGTCTCCCAGCGCATGGGCCTCTTCGTGGTCGGCCGGCTCTCCGACCGGCACGGCATCCGGGTCCAGCTCCGCCCCTCGGGCGAGCAGGCGGGCACCACCTCGCTGGTGATGCTCCCGGACGCGATCACCCATGGCGGCGGTGGCGAGCCGCTGCCCAGCGACGACTTCACCGTCTCCCAGATCATCCCGGAGCAGCCGTCCTTCTCCGGGCCGCCGATGCTCACCGCGGCGGAGCTGGGCTTCGACGACTCCCGCTACGAGGAGACGCCCGCAGGCACGCCCCGGCTGGACCCTGTCAACCGCTCACTGAAGCGCGAGGAGCGGCGGGCGGCACTGGAGGCGCAGTCGCACAGCGGCGAGCGCCCCGGCCACCAGCCCCGGGAGCAGCCTTACGAGCAGGGCGGTTACGCGGCCGGTTTCGGCGGCGGGAACTACCCGGACCAGGGCTTCACCCCGCAGGAGCCCGCTCCTGCGGCCTACCCCGGCCACCTCGGCGACGGCTATCCCGACGCCGGGTACCGGACCGGGCAGCAGGGGCCTGCGGGATCTTCGGCCCAAGGCTATGCGGAGGCTGTCCCTCAGCCGCGGCAGAGTGCTCAGCCGCAGTACGAAGGCCACTTCGGCACCCAGCCCCACCAGGGCGACTGGACGGATCAGACCTCCTACCCCAGCACGTTTGAGCCGAATTTCCAGCCAGAACCGGAGTCGAATTCCACGCTTTCCGGCGGCCCCACGACCGGCCCCGAGCGCGTAGGCTTCGACCGTCCGGGCCGCTCCTCGGGCGGCGGCCACCAGCTGACCGAGGCCGGTCTGCCGCGCCGCGGTTCCCAGCAGCAGCCGCAGCCCGCGCAGCAGTCCCAGCCCCAGCAGCAGTGGCAGCAGCCCGTGGCGGAGGTCCCGCCGGCACCGGCGGGCGACCGGCCCGAGGGGACGGGCGAGGAGAGCGCGCCCGCCGGCCCCGCGGACTGGCGCTCCGCCAACGACGAGCGCTGGCAGCGGGCCGAGAAGCTGCGGGAGCCCAAGGCGGGCGGGGTCACCTCGTCCGGGCTGCCGAGGCGGGTGCCCAAGGCCAATCTCATCGAGGGCGCCGCGGAGCAGACCACTCAGCAGGGTCCCCCGATCTCCCGGGCCCCGGAGGATGTGCGCGGCAGATTGAGCAACCTGCGCCGCGGTGTCCAGCGGGGGCGCAGTGCGGGGGCGGACACGAACGGACCGGCCACTTACGATCACACCAGTGGCCCGGGCAGTACCTACAACCAGGAGCGTTAGTGTGAGCCCGATGAGCCAGGCGGCGCAGAATCTGAACTGGTTGATCACCAACTTCGTGGACAACACCCCCGGGGTGTCCCACACGGTGGTGGTCTCCGCCGACGGACTCCTGCTGGCGATGTCCGAGGGATTCCCGCGTGACCGAGCCGATCAGCTGGCGGCTGTCGCCTCCGGTCTGACCTCGCTGACCGCGGGGGCGTCGAGGATCTTCGAAGGCGGGGCCGTCAACCAGACGGTCGTGGAGATGGAGCGGGGCTTCCTGTTCATCATGTCCATCTCCGACGGTTCCTCACTGGCCGTGCTCGCCCACCCGGAGGCCGACATCGGCCTGGTGGGATACGAGATGGCCCTGCTGGTGGACCGGGCCGGGAACGTCCTGACGCCGGACCTCCGCGCGGAACTTCAGGGCAGTCTTCTCAACTAACTGGCAGACAGTGCGTTTCACGCCACCGCACCATAGGGTGCGGTGGCGCGGCTCCACAGGGACGGGAACCGGCGACTCGCAGTCGGAGGAGGAAACGTGGCAACACCCCCGGGCGGACGCCCGTATGACGGCGGTGCTCACCGGATGCCCGACGAGCGCTCCCGGCATCGCTACAGCTCTCCCTCCGCGCCGGACAGACACGGCGCCCAGCAGCCCTACGCCTCCTCGTACGAGCGGCAGCCGTACGAGCAGCAGCACTACCAGCAACAGCGGCGGGCGGCTCCCGAGCCCCCGTACCACCAGAACGCGCTCAACCCGCTGGTGCGTCCGTACGCCATGACCGGCGGACGGACCCGGCCGCGCTACCAGCTCGCCATCGAGGCGCTGGTCAGTACCACGGCCGATCCGATGAGCCTGCAAGGGCAGTTGCCCGAGCACCAGCGGATCTGCCGGCTCTGCTTCGAGATCAAGTCGGTGGCCGAGATCTCGGCGCTCCTCCATATTCCCCTCGGCGTCGCCCGGATTCTCGTCGCCGATCTGGCGGAGGCCGGCCTCGTCGCCATTCACCAGCCAGGCGGCGACGAGGCCGCCGGCGGTCAGCCAGATGTGACACTGCTCGAAAGGGTGCTCAGTGGACTTCGCAAGCTCTAGCGGCGGGGCTGCCCGCTCCACCACCAGCGCGAAAATCGTGGTGGCGGGCGGATTCGGCGTGGGCAAGACCACGTTCGTCGGCGCCGTCTCGGAGATCAACCCGCTGCGTACCGAAGCCGTCATGACGTC
>NZ_JBEOYB010000161.1:0-4997 GCF_040296845.1 Streptomyces sp. NPDC001985 | reverse complement strand
GGGGGGGGGGCGGCGGGGGGGGGGGGGGGGGGGGGGGGGGGGCGGGGCCTCCCCGGGGGGGCGCCCGGGGGCCCCCCCGCGGCCGTCGCCTCCGGTCTGTTCGCCCTGGTGGTCGCGGTGGAACCGGACCCCGGCCGAGCACAGCGCACCGGTGCCCGCGCCCTCGCCACCACCACGGCCGAGCCGTACGGCACCACCGCCGGCGGTCCCTCCCTCCGCCCCACGCTCTCCCCGGCCGCTCCCGTCGAGAAGGCGGTGGCCCGCTCCCCGGGCGGGGGCACCTCCTCGCCGTCCGATCCGGCGCCGCGCGGCTCGCGCGGGGCCGCGTCCCCGGCCGCCGCGTCCTCCTCCGTACGGTCCCCCGCCGGAACCACCTCCCCGGCCGCGGCCCCGACATCGACGGCGCCCACGCGCACCCCCGCGCCCACCCCCACCCGCACTCCGCGCCCCACGTCCGCCGCCCCCACCGGCACCACCCCCTCCCCCACACCGACACCGACACCGACCCCCTCTCCCCCGGTGCGGGTGAAGCAGGTGACGGTGACCGACCTCTCCCAGACCGACCGCGCCTCGGGGGCGACCGCGACCGTCGAGGTCGCCACCGACGGGACCGGCCCGATCACCCTGGTGGTCACCTGGTACACCAGCGAGATCAGGGGCGAACTGGGCACAGCGGAACGGACGCAGACCTTCCGCCGCAGCGGAGCCCGCTTCTACACGCTGACGGCCTCGCATGTCTTCGAGGGGAGCGGCTGCTACCTGGGGGCGGGGGCGGCCACGGACCCGGGCGCCGGGAGCGGCGCCGCCTCCCGGCAGGTCTTCGACTGGAGGTGTGCGAGCGATGAGTGACCCGGGGGGCTCCCCCGAGCGGGACCGCACCCCGCCCCCGCCGAGGCCCGACCGGGTCGTGGGCGAGCTGCGCAGCTTCGGCCCCGGGGTGCCCGCGTCCACCGGGAGCCCGGCTGTCGCGCGTACCGCCGCGACGGCGGCCGAGGTGTGGCGCGGCGCGGACCGGGTGGCCGAGCGCCGGCGCGCGCGCCGGCGGCGGCGGGTCCTGATGGCCGTGGTGGTGCCGGCCGTGCTCGCCCTGCTCGCCTGGCAGCGCTACGGCGGGACGGCCGCCGTCGACGCCGTCTCCGTGCGCTCCGCCGTGGCATCCCTCGGGTGCGACGGCACGGCGGACATCGTGGGGCTGGTGGACACCAACGGGCGGCCGGGCACTCTGGTCTACCGCTGGGTCCGCAGCGACGGCACCGAGTCGGGGCGGCTGCGGGAGCGGGTGACCCGCGGCCAGAAGCAGGCGCGGCTGCGGCTGCGCTGGTCGTTCCGGGGACAGGGGGAGCACCGGGCCGGTGCGGAGCTGCGGATCGTCTCCCCCTCGTCCCACCGGGCCGGCACCCGGTTCGTCTACCACTGCCCGCCCCCCATGTCGTCGTATTGACGATAAGCGGGCTCCCCTCTATCGTCAGAGCGACGAGAACCAGGGGGGCCGCTGTGGCCGACATCATCAGGCGCTTCGGCTGGCGCCATCTCCGCTCCGCGCCCACCGCCCATCTGCGCCACCACCGGCGCGGGAAGCTGGTCCACGACGGGCCGGGGATCAGCTTCTGGTTCCGGGCGCTCGACGCCGCCCTGTGCGAGGTGCCGGTGGACGACCGGGAGGAGTCCATGGCCTTCCACGCCCGTACCTCCGATTTCCAGGACGTGACCGTGCAGGCGACGGTCACCTACCGGATCGCCGACCCCGCCACCGCCGCCGCGCGGCTCGACTTCTCCCTCGACCCGGACACGGGCGTCTGGCGCGGCGCGCCGCTGGAGCAGATCTCCACCCTGCTCACGGAGACCGCCCAGCAGCACGCGCTCGATGTGCTGGCCCGTACCCCGCTGGCCGCCGCCCTGGCCGACGGGGTCACGGCGGTACGGGAGCGGATCGACGCGGGTCTCGGCGGGGAACCCCGGCTCGCTGCCACCGGAATCTCCGTGGTGGCGGTGCGGGTGGTCGCGATCCGCCCCGAGCCGGAGGTGGAGCGGGCGCTGCGCACCCCGGCCCGGGAGCGCATCCAGCAGGAGGCCGACCGGGCGACCTATGAGCGGCGGGCGGTGGCCGTGGAGCGGGAGCGCACCATCGCCGAGAACGAGTTGGCCAGCCGGATCGAACTGGCCCGGCAGGAGGAGCGGCTGGTCGAGCAGCGCGGCACCAACACCCGCCGCGAGGCCGAGGAGGAGGCCGCCGCCGACGAGGTACGGGCACGGGCCCAGGCCGCGCGCACGGTCCGGCTCGCCCGCGCCGACGCCGAGGCGGCCCGGGCGACGGGCGAGGCCCGTGCCGCCGTCCAGGCGGACTGGCTCCGGGTGCACTCCGAGGTCGAGCCGGCCACCCTGCACGCCCTGACGGGTTCCCGGCTGGCCGAGAATCTGCCCCGGATCGACAGCCTCACCGTCTCCCCCGATGTGCTGACCGGTCTGCTGGGCAGGCTCGCCCCGCCCCGGGGCGGCGGGCCGGAGTGAGTCTCGCGCCCCGGGCGGTGCTGGTGCACCGGACCAGTGAGTACGAGGAGCTGCTCGCCCGGCACGGCACCCATGGCCAGGCGGAGTTCTTCCTCTCCTCCCGGGGCCGGGGCATCGAGAAGATCGCCGGGCGTCACCGGCGGGCCCGGCGCATCCTCGCCGAGGTGGCCTCCTCGGTGCCGCTGAGCTGGCGTCAGGCCCGGGTGGAGCGCGCGGACCTGGACCGCTTCCTCTTCGGCCCGGAGGACGTGGTCGTGGTGGTGGGCGCCGACGGGCTGGTGGCCAACACCGCGAAGTACCTCTCCGGACAGCCGGTGGCGGGTGTGGACACCGATCCCGGCCAGGGGCTCGGAGTGCTGGTCCGCCACCGGTCGCGGGATGTGGCGCGGCTGCTGGCGGCGGCCGCGGGCCGCGGCGCGGGATACGACGAGCTGACCATGGTGGAGGCGGTCGCGGACAACGGGGAGCGGCTGCGGGCGCTCAATGAGATCTATCTCGGCCGCCCGGGCCACCAGAGCGCCCGCTACCGCCTGGCGCCCGACCGCGCCGGGGAGCCGGGCGCGGGTACCGGGTGTTCCGGGCCGGCTCCCGGCGCGTACGAGGCGCAGATCTCCTCGGGGGTGCTCGTCGGCACCGGCACCGGCGCCACGGGCTGGCTGCGCTCGCTCCGGCGGGAGCGGGCGAGCACCCTGGCACCTCCCTCCCCGGGTGATCCCCGCCTCCTCTGGTTCGTCCGTGAGGCCTGGCCCTCACCCACGACCGGGACCCGGCTGGTCGAGGGGGTGCTCGACGGGGAGCGGAAGCTGCGGCTGACGGTGGAGTCCGACCGGCTGGTGGCCTTCGGGGACGGGGTCGAGAGCGATGCCCTGGAGCTGGTGTGGGGGCAGTCGGTGGCGCTGGGCGTCGCGGACCTCCGGCTCCGGCTCCTGCTCTGACGGCCGGCCGGGGGAGCCCGGACTCGCCCTCGGGGCCCCGGGGCCCGGCGTCGGGGGAGCGCATGAATCCGGACAGGCGGGCCGCTCGGCCGAAGCACAGCATTCCCGCCAAATCGCCGGAGCCCCACGCGTACCGGTGCTCCCACGCCCTCGCGGGAGTGCCCTCCGGGGGCCCGCGCACGGTTCCCGGGCCGGGGCAAGGGCCGCTGGCAGAAGGTCGTATGGCCGCGCGCGACCGGCCCCGGCCCGGCCGCGCGGCGGTGGGCCGACCGCGCCAACAGGTCTGAACCACTGCTCAGAGGCGTGGGAGCGACCGAAAGCGGATCTTGTGGCGGGGGTGATCCGGAGTCCAGGATTCCTATCAACCGATTGTCAGGACCATGACCGCGACGGCGGTCGGAGCGGTTCTGCCCTCGTGTGTCCATCGGGGGCCCGCCACCCAACGGGCCCCGGACTCCCCCACAGTGAGGAAGCATCCGTGAGAATCAAGCGCTTCTCCCTCCTCGGCGGCGCCTCCGGACGGGCCCGGCTGACCGCCGTCGCCGCCGGTCTGCTCACCGTCTCCGCGCTGACCGCGCCCTCCGCCACCGCCGCCGGCCGGAGCGCTCCGGCGCCGGCCACGGCGGCCCAGCTCACCGAGGTGAGCGACGCCGTGCTGGACGCGGACATCGCCGGCACCTCCTGGTACAAGGACCCGGCGAGCGGCAAGGTCGTCGTCACCGCCGACCAGACGGTCTCGGCGCAGGAGATAGCCGCCATCAAGAGGGAGGCGGGAGCGCGGGCCGGACTGCTGAGGATCGGGTACACCCCCGGTTCGATCAACAAGCTCGTCGCGGGCGGCGAGGCCATCTACTCCAGCGGCAGCCGGTGCTCGCTCGGCTTCAACGTGCGCCGGGGCAGCACCTACTCCGCGCTCACCGCCGGCCACTGCACCAAGGGCACCGGCACCTGGTACACCGGCCCGAGCGGCACCACGGCGCTGGGCAGCACGGCCGGCTCCAGCTTCCCGGTCAACGACTACGGAATCGTCCGCCACTCCAACTCCTCCGCGGCCGACGGCCGGGTCTATCTCTACAACGGCAGCTACCGCGACATCACCGCGTCGGGCAACGCCCAGGTCGGGCAGTCCGTGCAGCGCAGCGGAAGCACCACGGGGCTCCGCGGCGGCCGGGTGACCGGCCTGAACGCCTCGGTGAACTACGGCGGCGGCGATGTCGTCCACGGCATGATCCAGACCAATGTCTGCGCCGAGCCCGGCGACAGCGGCGGCCCCCTGTTCGCCGGCGGCACCGCGCTCGGACTCACCTCCGGCGGCAGCGGCAACTGCTCCAGCGGCGGGGTGACCTACTTCCAGCCGGTCGGTGAGGCGCTCAGCGCCTACGGCGTGAGCGTGTACTGATCCCGGGGAGCCAAGAACCCGGGAACCCGCCGGTCCGCCGGTCCGCCGGTCCGAGGGCCTGATGGTCCGGAACCCGGTGGTCCGAAACCCGGTGGTCCGGAACCCGGTGGTCCGGAACCCGGTGGCCGGCGCTCCCCGCGGATCAGGGGGAGCGC
>NZ_JBEOYB010000160.1:0-3302 GCF_040296845.1 Streptomyces sp. NPDC001985 | reverse complement strand
TTCTGTCGGGCACGCTGTTGGGTGTCTGAGGGCACGGACCATGCACATGGTTTGTTGTCTTCGTGCCGGCCCCGGTGTACTCGCCCCGTTGTGGGTGGGGTGGCGGGTGGTTGGTCGTTGTTTGAGAACTGCACAGTGGACGCGAGCATCTGTGGCCAAGTTTTTAAGGGCGCACGGTGGATGCCTTGGCACCAGGAACCGATGAAGGACGTGGGAGGCCACGATAGTCCCCGGGGAGTCGTCAACCAGGCTTTGATCCGGGGGTTTCCGAATGGGGAAACCCGGCAGTCGTCATGGGCTGTCACCCGCTGCTGAACACATAGGCAGTGTGGAGGGAACGAGGGGAAGTGAAACATCTCAGTACCCTCAGGAAGAGAAAACAACCGTGATTCCGGGAGTAGTGGCGAGCGAAACCGGATGAGGCCAAACCGTATGTGTGTGATACCCGGCAGGGGTTGCGCATGCGGGGTTGTGGGATCTCTCTTTCACAGTCTGCCGGCTGTGAGACAAGTCAGAAACCATAGTGGTAGGCGAAGGACATGCGAAAGGTCCGGCGTAGAGGGTAAGACCCCCGTAGCTGAAATCATTATGGCTTGTTTGAGAGACACCCAAGTAGCACGGGGCCCGAGAAATCCCGTGTGAATCTGGCGGGACCACCCGTTAAGCCTAAATATTCCCTGGTGACCGATAGCGGATAGTACCGTGAGGGAATGGTGAAAAGTACCGCGGGAGCGGAGTGAAATAGTACCTGAAACCGTGTGCCTACAAGCCGTGGGAGCGTCGCATGCAAGGCTTGCCTTGTATGTCGTGACTGCGTGCCTTTTGAAGAATGAGCCTGCGAGTTTGCGGTGTGTTGCGAGGTTAACCCGTGTGGGGAAGCCGTAGCGAAAGCGAGTCCGAACAGGGCGTTTCAGTAGCATGCTCAAGACCCGAAGCGGAGTGATCTAGCCATGGGCAGGTTGAAGCGGCTGTAAGAGGTCGTGGAGGACCGAACCCACCAGGGTTGAAAACCTGGGGGATGACCTGTGGTTAGGGGTGAAAGGCCAATCAAACTCCGTGATAGCTGGTTCTCCCCGAAATGCATTTAGGTGCAGCGTCGTGTGTTTCTTGCCGGAGGTAGAGCACTGGATAGGCGATGGGCCCTACCGGGTTACTGACCTTAGCCAAACTCCGAATGCCGGTAAGTGAGAGCGCGGCAGTGAGACTGTGGGGGATAAGCTCCATGGTCGAGAGGGAAACAGCCCAGAGCATCGACTAAGGCCCCTAAGCGTACGCTAAGTGGGAAAGGATGTGGAGTCGCAGAGACAACCAGGAGGTTGGCTTAGAAGCAGCCACCCTTGAAAGAGTGCGTAATAGCTCACTGGTCAAGTGATTCCGCGCCGACAATGTAGCGGGGCTCAAGCGTACCGCCGAAGTCGTGTCATTGCAGTACATACCCCCAACGGGGACTGTGATGGGTAGGGGAGCGTCGTGTGCCGGGTGAAGCCGCGCCGGAAGGCAGTGGTGGACGGTTCACGAGTGAGAATGCAGGCATGAGTAGCGATACACACGTGGGAAACGTGTGCGCCGATTGACTAAGGGTTCCTGGGTCAAGCTGATCTGCCCAGGGTAAGTCGGGACCTAAGGCGAGGCCGACAGGCGTAGTCGATGGACAACCGGTTGATATTCCGGTACCCGCTTTGAAACGCCCAATATCGAATCAGGCGATGCTAAGTCCGTGAAGCCGCCCTTGATCTCTTCGGAGTGAGGGGGAGTGGTGGAGCCGACGAACCAGACTTGTAGTAGGTAAGTGATGGGGTGACGCAGGAAGGTAGTCCAGCCCGGGCGGTGGTTGTCCCGGGGTAAGGGTGTAGGCCGTGTGGTAGGCAAATCCGCCGCACATTGAGGCTGAGACCTGATGCCGAGCCGATTGTGGTGAAGTGGATGATCCTATGCTGTCGAGAAAAGCCTCTAGCGAGTTTCATGGCGGCCCGTACCCTAAACCGACTCAGGTGGTCAGGTAGAGAATACCGAGGCGTTCGGGTGAACTATGGTTAAGGAACTCGGCAAAATGCCCCCGTAACTTCGGGAGAAGGGGGGCCACGTCTGGTGATGAGTCTTGCACTCTGAGCTGGGTGTGGCCGCAGAGACCAGCGAGAAGCGACTGTTTACTAAAAACACAGGTCCGTGCGAAGCCGTAAGGCGATGTATACGGACTGACGCCTGCCCGGTGCTGGAACGTTAAGGGGACCGGTTAGCTCCATTTCGGTGGGGCGAAGCTGAGAACTTAAGCGCCAGTAAACGGCGGTGGTAACTATAACCATCCTAAGGTAGCGAAATTCCTTGTCGGGTAAGTTCCGACCTGCACGAATGGCGTAACGACTTCTCGACTGTCTCAACCATAGGCCCGGTGAAATTGCACTACGAGTAAAGATGCTCGTTTCGCGCAGCAGGACGGAAAGACCCCGGGACCTTTACTACAGTTTGATATTGGTGTTCGGTTCGGCTTGTGTAGGATAGGTGGGAGACTGTGAACTCTGGACGCCAGTTCAGGGGGAGTCGTTGTTGAAATACCACTCTGGTCGTGCTGGATGTCTAACCTGGGTCCGTGATCCGGATCAGGGACAGTGTCTGATGGGTAGTTTAACTGGGGCGGTTGCCTCCTAAAGAGTAACGGAGGCGCCCAAAGGTTCCCTCAGCCTGGTTGGTAATCAGGTGTTGAGTGTAAGTGCACAAGGGAGCTTGACTGTGAGACCGACGGGTCGAGCAGGGACGAAAGTCGGGACTAGTGATCCGGCGGTGGCTTGTGGAAGCGCCGTCGCTCAACGGATAAAAGGTACCCCGGGGATAACAGGCTGATCTTCCCCAAGAGTCCATATCGACGGGATGGTTTGGCACCTCGATGTCGGCTCGTCGCATCCTGGGGCTGGAGTCGGTCCCAAGGGTTGGGCTGTTCGCCCATTAAAGCGGTACGCGAGCTGGGTTTAGAACGTCGTGAGACAGTTCGGTCCCTATCCGCTGTGCGCGTAGGAGTCTTGAGAAGGGCTGTCCCTAGTACGAGAGGACCGGGACGGACGAACCTCTGGTGTGCCAGTTGTCCTGCCAAGGGCATGGCTGGTTGGCTACGTTCGGGAGGGATAACCGCTGAAAGCATCTAAGCGGGAAGCCTGCTTCGAGATGAGGACTCCCACCCCCTTGGAGGGGTTAAGGCTCCCAGTAGACGACTGGGTTGATAGGCCGGATCTGGAAGCACCGTGAGGTGTGGAGGTGACCGGTACTAATAGGCCGAGGGCTTGTCCTCAGTTGCTCGCGTCCACTGTGTT
>NZ_JBEOYB010000159.1:0-5360 GCF_040296845.1 Streptomyces sp. NPDC001985 | reverse complement strand
CAAGCCCGTCCGGCGATTGAGGACGGACCCTGTGCCACAGGGAGCCCGCACCCTGCGGGCCACGGTCGGGGGCCAGCCCCCGAACCCCCGCTCCTCAAACGCCGGAGGGGCTGAGTGGGCGCTCCTCAAACGCCGGAGGGGCTGAGGTGGTGCGGCTCAATCACCGGCGGGGCTGAGGTGGTGCGGCTCGCACTCCGGAGGGGCTGAGGTGGTGCGGCTCGCACTCCGGAGGGGGCTGACATGAGCGCCCCTCAGACGCCGGCGAGGCTGGATGTCGTGCCTCGGCCCGCCCGGAAGGGCTGACATGGGTGCTCCTCGGAACGCCGGAGGGGCAACCCGGCCCGTCCGGGGGCACCTCCCAGAGGCAGCTCCGGGGAGTTCGAGGACAAACCCCGCACCACAGGGCCCCGAGCAAACCCAGCCCGTCCGGCGATTGAGGACGGACCCTGTGCCACAAGACCCCGCATCCCGCGGGCCCGGGACGCGGGGGGCAGAGGGGTGGCCTCCCGCGCGGAGTGGGGCGCCGGGGGAATTGGGGGCTATTCGTGGGCGCCGACGGCAGAGTCTGTCAGGTTGGCTTTGACCTGACAGACTCCGGAAGCGGCCACCCAACCCCCTCCCACCCCTCCGCTACATTGCTCACTGTCACCCTGAAATAGCCGAATCTCACGGCACCCCCTTTCCCGTCGGGTCGAGCATCCCAGACCTGTGACCGGCTAAAGAATTCACTTTGGAAGGGTCCAGTGAAGGCTCTAGTGTTGTCCGGTGGACTTGGAACCCGGCTCCGGCCCTTTACCTACTCCACGCCCAAGCAGCTCATTCCGGTCGCCGGCAAGGCGGTTCTGGAACATGTCCTCGACAATATCCTCGACGCGGGCATCACCGATATCGGCATCATCGTCGGCGACCAGGCCCCCGCCATCAGCGAGGCCATCGGCGACGGGTCCCGGTTCGGCGCCCGTATCACCTATATTCAGCAGGACGAGCCGCGCGGGCTCGCGCACTGTGTGCTGATCGCCCGCGAATTCCTCGGGGACGACGACTTTCTGATGTACCTCGGGGACAATGTGCTCCCCGACGGGATCTCCGCCGTCGCCGAGGCCTTCCACACCCTCCGCCCGGACGCGCAGATCGTGGTGCAGAAGGTCCCCGACCCCAGCGCCTTCGGGGTCGCGGAGGTCGACGGCGACGGGATCGTCCGGGCGCTCGTCGAGAAGCCGGCCGAGCCGCGCAGCGATCTCGCCCTGATCGGGCTCTACTTCTTCACCCCGGCGATCCACGAGGCCGCCGCCGCGATCGGGCCGAGCGCGCGCGGTGAGCTGGAGATCACCGATGCCATCCAGTGGCTGGTCACCCACGGCCGCACGGTCCGGGCCGCGGAGTACGCGGGGTACTGGCAGGACACCGGGCATGTGGCGGCGGTCCTGGAGTGCAACCGGCGGCTGCTCGACACCCTGCGCCCGGCGCTGGCCGGCCAGATCGACGCGGCCAGCGAGATCACCGGCGCCGTCGTCGTCGCGGCCGGCGCCCGGGTGGTGCGCTCGCGGATCGAGGGCCCCGCGGTCATCGGCGCGGGCGCGCTGGTGGAGGACAGCGACATCGGCCGCTACACCTCCGTCGGACCCGGCTGTGTGCTGCGGGACACCGGTATCGACGACTCGATCGTGCAGGACGGGTCGAGCGTCTCGGGCCTGCGCGGGCTGAGCGGTTCGCTGATCGGGCGGTCGGCGTCGGTCCGCGCCGCCGCGCACCACCGGCTGATCGTCGGTGACGACTCCGAGGTGGAGGTCGCACAATGAGGATTCTGGTGACCGGCGGCGCCGGTTTCATCGGCTCGCACTATGTACGCACCCTGCTCAGCGGCGGCTATCCGGGCATGGAGAACGTCCGGGTGACCGTGCTCGACAAGCTGACCTATTCGGGTAACCGGGACAATCTCCCGGCACTGGCCCCCGGCCTGGAATTCGTCCACGGCGATATATGCGACACCGATCTGGTACGGCAGCTCATGCCCGGCCACGACGCCCTGGTGAATTTCGCGGCCGAGTCGCATGTCGACCGCTCCATCGACGCGGCCCGCGAGTTCTTCCGTACCAATGTCATGGGCACCGAGGTGCTGCTCGACGCGGCGGTCCGCGCAAAGGTCGCCCGGGTCGTCCATGTCTCGACGGACGAGGTGTACGGGTCGATCGACACCGGCTCCTGGACCGAGGACTGGCCGCTCGCCCCGAATTCCCCCTATGCGGCGTCGAAGGCGGGATCGGATCTGGTGGCCCGCTCCTACTGGCGCACTCACGGGCTCGATGTGTCGATCAGCCGCTGCTCCAACAACTACGGCCCCCACCAGCACACCGAGAAGCTCATTCCGCTCTTCATCACCAATCTGCTGGAGGGCCGGCAGGTCCCGCTCTACGGCGACGGCCACAACATCCGCGAGTGGATACATGTCGACGACCACTGCCGGGCGGTGCAGTTGATCCTCACCCGGGGCCGGGCGGGCGAGATCTACAACGTCGGCGGCGGCGAGGAGCAGCCCAACACCGCCATCGCGCACCGGCTGCTCGCGCTCTGCGGCGCGGACGAGTCGGCGATCCGGCTGGTGGCCGACCGTCCGGGGCACGACGACCGCTACTCGCTGGACGGCGGCAAGCTCCGCGCCGAGGTCGGCTTCGAGCCGCGGATCGCGTTCGAGCGGGGGCTGCGGGAGACCGTGGAGTGGTACCGGTCCCACCCGGACTGGTGGAAGGCGGTCAAGCGGGCCGCCGAGGGCGGCGGCGCCCCCGCCCCCGTACTCGAGGGGAGTGGACGGTGACCGCCGCACCCGGGGTGTGGGAGACCCCCGACACCGCCGCCGCGCTGCACCGCAGGGAGGACGCGGGGCTCCCGGGCCGGCTGGCGCTCTCCGCGCGGACCGCGCACGGACGGGGCCCGGCCACCGGGGAGTTCGCCGGCTGGCTCGCCGGGCGGGCCCGCGCCCACCACTTCCGGGTCGAGCCCATCGCCTTCGCCGACCTCGACGGCTGGTCGTTCGAGCGGACGACGGGGAACCTGGTGCACCGCAGCGGCCGGTTCTTCACCATCGAGGGCCTGCACATCACCCGGGACGAGGGCCCGTTCCGCGAGTGGCGGCAGCCCATCATCAACCAGCCCGAGGTCGGCATCCTCGGCATCCTGGCCAAGGAGTTCGACGGAGTCCTGCACTTTCTGATGCAGGCCAAGATGGAGCCGGGCAACCCCAATCTGCTCCAGCTCTCCCCCACCGTGCAGGCCACCCGGAGCAACTACACCAAGGTCCACCGGGGCGCGGACGTGAAGTATCTGGAGTACTTCGTCCGCCCGGGAGCCGGCCGCCGGGTACTCGCCGATGTCCTCCAGTCCGAGCACGGCGCCTGGTTCTACCGCAAGGCCAACCGGAACATGCTCGTCGAGACGGACGAGGACGTACCGCTGGACGAGGACTTCTGCTGGCTCACGCTCGGGCAGATCGGCGAGCTGCTCCGCCGGGACAATGTGGTCAACATGGACGCGCGGACCGTGCTGGCCTGCGCGCCCACCGCCCGCGCCGAGGCGGGCGCGCTGCACTCGGACACCGAGCTGCTCTCCTGGATCACCGCGGAGCGCTCCCGGCACGAGGTGCGGGTGCGGCGGATTCCGCTGGCCGAGGTGAAGGACTGGGCGCGCGGCGAGTGGTCCGTGGACCATCAGCCCGAGCGGTACTTCCGGGTCATGGCGGTCTCCGTGCAGGCGGAGAACCGCGAGGTGACCAGCTGGACGCAGCCGCTGTTCCAGCCGGTGGGGACGGGCGTCACCGCGTTCGTCGCCCGGCGCTTCGGCGGCGTACCGCATGTGCTGGCGCACGCGCGGGTGGAGGCCGGGTTCCTGGACACCGTGGAGCTGGCGCCGACCGTGCAGTACACCCCGGGCAACTACGCCCATCTCGATCCGGCGGACCGGCCGCCCTTCCTGGATCTGGTGCTCGGCGCCGACCCCCGGCGAGTGCGGTACGAGGCGGTGCACTCCGAGGAGGGCGGCCGCTTCCACCACGCCGAGAGCCGGTATCTGATCGTGGAGGCCGACGAGGAGCAGGCCCCGGCCGTGCCGCCGCCCGGCTACCGCTGGGTGACCCCCGGCCAGCTCACCTCGCTGGTCCGGCGCGGACATGACGTCAATGTGCAGGCGCGCTCCCTGCTCGCCTGCTTCACCACCCTGGCGGCGCCACTGTGATGCGCCCCGGAACCCCGGTTGGGCGCGACCGCTTTCGATTGTGAGGACGATGCATGGCAGCGAGCACTGAGGTGTCGCCGAGTTCCGGCGGCGTTCTGCGCAGGTTCGGGGTCTACGCGCGGCTGGTGAAGTTCCAGTTCGTGCTCGACTTCTTCCTCGCGCTGGTCATCGTGTGGACGGGAATGGAGCCGGCGGACCGGTTCGACGGCGCGGTTCTCGTGACCATACTGCTCTTCGCGCTGGGCAAGGTCGGTGTGCTGTCCGCGGTGATGACCCTGGACGACGTGACCGGGGTGAAGGACGGCAGCGACACCGCCAACTATCTGGAGGACGGCAACACCGAACTGCGGCCCCTGAAGCGCAAGCCGCTGCTCACCGGTGATCTGACCGTGGAGCAGGCCCAGCGCTTCGGGTACGCGGCGCTGGCGTGGGGCGCGGTGTGGTGGGCCATAGCCACCCTCCAGGCGGCCCACACCCCGCTGTGGGCGCTGATCGTGGCCGGGCTGCTGCTGGTCTTCAGCGTGCAGTACTCCTGGGGGCTGAAGCTCAGCTACATCGGCCTCGGGGAGGTGCTGCTGCTCTTCTCCGCCTCGGCCTTCGTGCTCGCGCCGTACGGCATCACGGTCGGCGAGCTGCCGGCGCTGATCCTGGTGGAGGCGCTGCTCTTCGGCTTCGGTCAGCTGCTGATCGCGGGGTACTCGAACACCAAGGACGTCAGCGGCGACGCGGCCGTGGGCCGGCGCACCGTCGCGGTGCTGACCTCCGAGCGGGGCAACAAGGTCTTCCTGGGGGTGCTGACGACACTGAACCTGGGGGTGATCGTGGTGCCCGCGGCGGCGGGGTGGATCACCTGGTGGTTCGTGGTGGCGATGCTGCCGCTGATCGCGGTCCGGCTCGGCCAGTACGGCTCGTTCCTCCAGAACAGCCACGCGCTGCTGGCACGGAGCCGGGGTGTGGTGGCCTTCCGGGTGACGGTCGGCTGCATGCTGCTCTTCAATGTGATCAATTTCGGGTTCTGAGGAGTTCCGGGGGGGGGGGGGGGGGGCCGGGGCGCCCGCCGGCGGGGGGGGGCCGCGGCCGGGCGGCGCCGATCGGGGGGGCCCCCGCCGCCGGCGCCCGGGCCGAGCACCCCCCCC
>NZ_JBEOYB010000158.1:0-5390 GCF_040296845.1 Streptomyces sp. NPDC001985 | reverse complement strand
GCTGATGCTGCTCGCCACGGTTCCAGCGGCGCCCCGGGCGGGGGCTGTGAGGCGACGGGCTTCTGCGGTGACCTCGGCATCGATCTGGTCCACGGTTCTGTCGCCGTATTCGAGGACGCCGTACTCGTCGTCGAGTTCGGCGAGGCGCTCGGTCAGGGGCAGCTCATGTCCGTGGCGCTGGTCAGTCGCCGGTGCGGCGCAGCACCCGCTGGAGACCCATCGCGACCAGGCCGAGCACCGCGCCCTGCGCGGCGTTGAAGACCAGGATGCCGATCGATCCGATGACCGGGACCGCGTCGGCGTCGTCCAGGAACGGTTGCAGGGCCAGATTCAGGATGATCGCGAAGGCGCCGTAGGCCACCCCGGTGAAGAGGAGGGTCGGCACCGGCCTGGGGGTGCGGAGTGCCACCACGGTGCCCACCCAGACCACCGCGATCAGGGCGGTGAACAGCACGGGCCCGACCGGTTTCTCCAGTGGTCCGGAGTCATAGGCGCCGACGATGCTGAGCACCGGCCGGATGAGCCCGAACGCGCCCAGTGCGGCGATCAGTATCCAGGGCAGATTGCGCAGGCTGTTCCGGTGCGTGTCCGTCATGGCCATCGGACGCTCCTTACCGGCGCGCTCGATGGCGCGCCGCTCGATTGCCACCCCCAGTCTAGGCTCTCTACATGTAGACAGTCTAGTTACGATCCCCTTCGTTCACCCGCGCGCCGGCTCTTCAGCCGACCGCGATCCACCTTCGAGTCCCCGCCGCGACCGTGTGGGCCATGGCTCCGGAGCCGGCGCCGCACCGGCACCGACGGTCGCGGTCCGGCCGTCAAGCACGCGTCGAAGGGCGGACACATGTCGGGTCTCGTTGGCTGGATCGACTTCTCGCGGAATCTCTCACTGCAGCGACCGGTCATCACGGCGATGACCGGCTCACTGGCCCACCGGGGACCGGACGGCGAGTCGGTGTGGACCTCGCCGCGCGCCGCACTGGGGCACCGCGCGCTCGTGGTGGAGGACGGCGACGACCGTCAGCCCGTGGTGGCCGAGGAGAACGGCCGGGAGATCGTCCTCTGCTTCGCGGGCGCCCCCGGGGGCCTGGCGCGGCTGCGCGAACGGCTGCGCGGCGCCGGCCGCCCCGTGCCGCCCGAAGCGGCCTCCGCCGAGCTGCTGATGGCGGCGTACCGGCAGTGGCGCACCGAGTTCATCCCCTGGCTGAGCGGACAGTTCGCCCTCGCCGTGTGGGACGGGCGCACCGAGGAACTGGTGCTGGCGCGCGATCAGCTCGGCGGTCAGACGCTCTTCCTCACCGAGACCCCGACCGGCGTGGTCTTCGGCTCCGAGCGCAAGGCCCTGCTGCTCCATCCGGAGGTCCGGCCCGTGGTGGACGCCGCCGGGCTGCGCGAGGTCATCTGCCACGCGGTGCCCACCGGACCGCTCTTCCAGCGGTTCTCCCAGGTGGAGCCCGCGGAGATCGCCGTCTTCAGCCGCGCCGGCTGGAACCGCCGCACCTACTGGAAGCTGGAGACCCGGCCGCACACCGACGACCTGGAGACCACGGTCCGGCGCATCCGCGCCATGCTGGACGAGTCCACCGCCGGCAGCGTGCCGTCCGACCCGTCGCACGCGGCCGTCACCCTCTCCGGCGGAGTGGACTCCTCCGCCGTCACCGCGCTGGTCGCCGGTGAGCTGAAACGCCTCGGCAGGGGGCGGCTGAGCAGCTACACCATCGACTACGCCCACGACGCCTTCCACTCGGACGCCATGCGCACCAGCAGGGACGAGCCGTACGCCCGGATGGTGGCCGACCATGTGGACACGCTGCACCACGTCGTACGGCTGGAGGCCACCGACATCCTCGATCCGGTGGTCCGGCTGTCGATGCTGCGCGCCAAGGACGTGCCCACCCGGATCTACGACATGGACGCCTGGCAGCAGATCTTCCTCCAGCAGGTGGCGGCCGACGGGCACAAGGTGGTGTTCACCGGGCTCGGCTCGGACAACGCCTTCCGGGGCGCCACCTGGTGCAACGACCCCGGCCTGGTGAACTCCGGCACCTTCCCCTGGCTCGCGCTCGCACAGCGGCACGGCGCCGTCAACGGCTTCGGCACCCTGCTCGTCGGCAAGGATCTGCTCGCCGCCCTCGACCTGCCCGCCTACTACGCCGACACCTACGCCGACGCCGTCGCCCCGGTGGAGTACCTCCCCGAGGAGGACGCGGACGCCCGCCGTACCCGTACGGTGGCCCATCTCGTGCTCACCCAGTTCCGCGGCGATTCCTCGATCTTCTCCGCCACCGGGATGCAGGTCCGCTCGCCCATCAACAGCCCCGAGCTGCTCCAGTACTGCTACAACATCCCCGCGGCGACGCACCGCCACGGCGACATCGAGAAGGGCCTGCTGCGGGAGGCGATCGCCGGGCTGCTGCCCGAGGAGGTGACCCGCCGGCCGCGCAGCGCCACCCCGATCAGCCACGACCCCGACTACCCGCTGCGGCTCCTGAAGGAGTTCAAGGCGCTGCTGGCCGACCCGCAGGCGCCCGTGCTGCCGCTCACCGACCTGGCCGCCGCCGCCGGACTGGTCGACCAGCCGGGGCGCCTCGCCAAGGACCGGATGGCGCGCGCCGGGGTCGAGTTCATCCTCCAGCTCAATCTGTGGCTGGAGCACTACCGGGTGCGGCTCGCCCTGTGAGCCGCCATGCCAGCCGGAGCGCCGCCGACGGACACCCGAGCCTGTGAGGTCGAACCATGATTAGAGAGAGCCTGCTGGACACCATCGGGCGGACCCCGGTGGTCCGGCTGCGGCGCTGGTCCGTCAACGGGGCGCAGATCCTGGTCAAGCTGGAGGGGGCGAACCCCGGCGGGAGCATCAAGGACCGGTCGGCGCTGGCGATGGTCCTCCAGGCCGAGCGCGACGGACTGCTCGGCCCCGGCGGCACGATCGTCGAGTCGACCTCCGGCAACCTCGGCAAGGCGCTGGCGCTGATCGGGGTGGTCCGCGGCTACCGGGTCATCCTGGTGGTCGACCGCAAGGCGCCCCGGTCCATGCTCGGATACGCCGCCGCGCTCGGCGCCGAGATCCAGGTCATCGAGAACCCCGACGCCCAGGGCTCCATGCAAGGGGCGCGTATCGAGCGGGTCAAGGAACTGGTGAAGGGCATTCCCGGGGCCTTCTGGCCCGACCAGTACGACAATCCGGTCAACCCGCGGGCGCACGAGGAGATCACCGGGCACGAGCTGCTGCGGGACGCCGAGTTCGACACCCTCGTCACGGCGGTCGGCACCGGCGGCCACATCAGCGGCATCTCCACCACCGTCAAGCGCGCCCGCCCGCATGTGGTGACGGTCGGTGTGGACGTCATCGGCTCCTCCACCTTCGGCTACCCGCAGGGCCCCTGGGCGACCCGGGGCATCGGGCTGGGCTGGCAGCCCGGCAATCTCGACCGGGGCGTGGTCGACCGGGTGCACATGGTGGCCGACCACGAGGGGCTCGCCACCTGCCGGCTGCTCGCCCGCACCGAGGGCGTCCTGGTGGGCGAGTCGGCGGGAGCAGCCCTGTTCGGGGCGCTCCACCACGCCCACCACCACCCGGACCGCCGCATCGTGGTGGTGACCGCGGACAGCGGCGCCAATTACCTCGGGGAGACCTTCGACGACGAGTGGCTCTGGTCCCGCGGCCTGTTGCAGACCATCGAGAAGGCCGGCCTGACCTCGCTGGACGCGCTGATCGAGGCGGCCCGCGACCCGGTCTGCCCGGCGGTGCGCGAGGAGGAGGCGCGCCCGGCGGGGGAGCGCGCCCCGTGACCGCCGACCGGCCCCCGCACGGGCGCCCGGCGTCCACGGCCCCCGACCGGCCCCCGGCGTCCACGGCCCCCGACCGGCCCCCGCACGGGCGGGCCGCCCCGACGAGCAGAGGGAGCGCGGAGATGCCCGCCAACCTGGAACGACTGACCGCCCGGATGGACGCGCTGGGGCTGGACGCCGTGGTCGCCACCACCTACGAGAACGTCTACTACCTGACCGGAGTCGCGAGCGTCGCGCTCGAAGTCTTCCCCCACAGCGGCCAGTTCCTCGCCGTGGTCACCCGGGACCGGCCGGAGCGGCTGCGGCTGGTCACCTCGCGCTGCGACGCGGACCAGGCCCTGGACATCCTGCCCGCCCTGGACTCCGCGATCGGCTACGGCACCTTCCACCGCGAGACGGGAGAGGGCGTCCGGTTCACCGAGGAGGAGGCCGCGCTGCGGCGGATCGCCGTCGACGGTCCCGCCCCCGACACCGCGCTGGACGGACTGGTCCGTACGCTGCGCGACGCGGGCCTCGCGGGTGCCCGGATCGCCGTCGACGAGGAGGGGGTGCCGCACGGTTTCCTCCAGGCGCTCGCGGAGGCGGCGCCGGGGGCGGACATCACCGCCGGGGCGGCGGTGCTCCGCTGGACCCGGAAGGTCAAGACGCCCGAGGAGATCCGGCGGCTGGAGGCGGTCGCCGCGCTCACCGAGCGCGGCATCGAGGCGGTCACCGCCATCGCCCGGCCCGGGGTCACCGAACAGGACCTGGTCCGCGAGTTCGAGCGGACCGTGGTCATGGGGGGCGCCCGGCCCAAGTTCACCCTGGTGAAGTTCGGCCGCGACGGCGTCGCGGGCCAGCGGGCCCCGCGGGACCGGCCGCTGTGCCGGGGGGACTCGCTCTGGCTCGACGTCGGGTGCGTCCTGGACGGGTACTGGTCGGACATCGCCCGGCTGTATAGCCTGGGCGAGCCCTCGGAGCGGCTCGCCCTCTGCCACGCGGCCATGGTCGCCGGTGAGGAGCGCGCGCTGGCCGAGGCGCGCCCGGGCATGGCGGGCAAGGAACTGTTCGAGCTGGTGGTGGAGGCCGTGCGCGCGGCCGGCGTACCGCACTACCGGCGCCACCACGTGGGGCACGGCATCGGGGTCGAGATCTACGATCCGGTGCTCATCACCCCTGACAACGACGACCTTCTGGAGGACGGCACAGTGGTCAACTTCGAGACGCCCTACTACGAGTTCGGCCTGGGCGCGGTGCAAGTGGAGGACCCGTTCGTGGTGACCGCCGACGGCAACCGGCTGCTGACCACCCTGGAACGCCGTCTCACGGTGATCGGCTGACATGGCCGCCTCGCATCGGGTGATCGGGAATCCCGCGCTGAGCGGTCTGGAGTGTCTGCGCTGCGGGCGGGTGCTGCCGGTGGCCGACCACCTTGAGGGGTGCCCCTCCTGCGGGGCGGCGGGCACTCCGGCCGGGCTGGTCTGCGTCTATGCCGAGGACGCCGAACAGATCCGCGCGACAGGCGCGGCAGGAGCGGCCGGGACCACCGGCGGCCGGGTGACCCCGGCGCCGGCCGCACTCCGCTCCGCCCCGCGCGCGGGGCGGGTGCCCGACCCGCG
>NZ_JBEOYB010000157.1:0-5451 GCF_040296845.1 Streptomyces sp. NPDC001985 | reverse complement strand
GGCTGCGCCACCAGGGGCCCATCGTCGTCGTCCTCGGGCTCAGCGGACTGGCCGGATACGCGGGTCTCCACCGACTCCAGGCCGTCCACCAGGGGGGCGCCCGGCCCCGGCGGCGGTTGAGGCGCGCCCTCGGCGTCGCGAATGGGGCCGCGCGACTCCAGCCCTGCCGGCGGTTGGGGCGCGCCGCCTCAGCCCTTCCGGCGATGGGGGCAGCACCACCTCAGCCCTCCGGCGATGGGAGCAGCACCACTTTCAGCCCCGCCGGCGTTTGAGGCGCGGGGGTTCGGGGGCTGGCCCCCGACCGTGGCCCGCAGGGTGCGGGGTCCTGTGGCACAGGGTCCGTCCTCAATCGCCGGACGGGCTGGGTTTGTGCGGGGTCCTGTGGCACAGGGTCCGTCCTCAATCGCCGGACGGGCTGGGTTTGTGCGGGTTTCCTGTGGTGCGGGGGGCGTCCTCAAACGCCGGACGGGCTGGGTTTGTGCGGGCTGCCTGTGGTGCGGGGTCCGTCCTCAAACTCCCCCAGAGCTGCCTCTGGGAGGTGCCCCCAGACGGGCTGGGTTTGTGCGGGCTGCCTGTGGTGCGGGGGGCGTCCTCAAGCTGCCCCAGAGCTGCCTCTGGGAGGTGCCCCCGGACGGGCTGAGAATGCTCGGGGCGGCCCAGGGGGTGGGGGGTCAGGGGGTGGAGAGGAGGGCCGTGGCCGTGAAGAGGTTGACCGCGGTTTCGATCGCGCGCTCGTCCGCATCGAAATCCCCCCGGTGCAGATCATGCCTCGTCGGCCCCCCGGGCACCCTCACCCCCAGCCGCGCCATCGCCCCCGGCACCCTCTCCAGGTACCAGGAGAAATCCTCCCCGCCCAGGCTCTGTTCGGTGTCCTCCACCGCCCCCGCCCCCCTCCGCGCGATCTGCGCCTCGCGCAGCAGCTCCGTGACCCCCGGGTCATTCACCACCGGCGGCACCCCCCGGATGTAATTGATCTCCGACTTCGCCCGGTGCAGCGTCGCGATCTCGTCGATCGCCGCGTGCACCAGATCGGGGGCGGCCCGCCACGACGGGAGGTCCAGGCAGCGGACCGTCCCGGACAGCTCGGCGTGCTGCGGGATGACATTGCAGGCGTGGCCCGCCTCGATACGGCCCCAGGTGACCGAGAGCCCCGAGCGGGCGTCCACCCGGCGGGAGAGCAGGGCCGGGACCTCGGTCGCGACCTTCGCCGCCGCCGTGACCATGTCGGTGGTCAGATGCGGACGGGCGGTGTGCCCGCCGGGCCCGTCGAGGGAGACCTCCAGGCGGTCGCAGGCGGAGGTGATGGGTCCGGGCCGCAGCCCGATCGTCCCGGCGTCGACCCGGGGGTCGCAGTGCACTCCGACGATCATCCCGACGCCCTCCAGGACCCCGGACTCGATCGCGTCGGACGCGCCCCCCGGCAGCACCTCCTCGGCGGGCTGGAAGATCAGCCGTACCGGCCTCGGCAGCAGCCCTTCCCGGTCCAGGTCGGCCAGGACGAGCCCCGCGCCGAGTACGGCGGTGGTGTGCACGTCATGGCCGCAGGCGTGCGCCCGGTTGGGGATGGTGGAGCGGTAGGGGACGGTCTTGGTGTCGGGGATGGGGAGCGCGTCGATGTCCGCGCGCAGGGCGAGCAGTGGCGTTTCTCCACCGTCGCCACCGCCTTCCTCGCCGGTTCCCCGGCCGATGTCGCACATGAGCCCGGTGCCGGTGGCGAGCACGCGTGGCTCAAGGCCGGCCTGCTCCAGACGGGCCTTGATGGCGGCGGTCGTACGGAACTCCTGGTTGCCCAGTTCCGGGTGCATGTGCAGATCGCGGCGGAAGGCGATCAGCTCGACACGCAGCGATTCGGACAGAGTGCCGGGAAGTGCGACGCTCCCGGGCAGGTCGGCTTCGGACTCGCGGGACATCAGTTGGTTCACCTGTTGAAGGGTAGAGCCAGACGGGGGTCAACTGACCGCTGATCAACAAAAGTTCAATCCGACAGGCGAAAGAATCGCGGTCCCAAGGTGCATGATTGTGGATCTCTCCGGGTAAACTTTCGCGCCTTTCGACCGTACCCCACCTCGGAATACACCGCCTGGGGGCGGGATCTCCCCGGGGCCGGAGCGCCGGGCGCGGGCGGCGGGCCGGGTGATCGCCTTCAGCTCTTCCCCGGACCGTCCGAAGGCGGCCTTCAGACCGGCGCGGGCAGCCGCTGGACCCCCCGCGCGGTGCCCGTGACACCCGCCAGGAAGCCCTGGGCGCGCGGAGAAGCGGTCTCCCTCAGCCATTCCGGCGCGATCTCGCAGACCGCCACCTTGATTCCGGTACCCGCGAGTGCCAGGGGGAGGGTGTGGAGCACGGTGGAGGGGAAGCTGAGGACCGTGGAGCCGATCGGGCCCCGGCGGGCCACCAGCTCCAGCGGGAGTTCCGGGCGGACGATCTCCAGGCCGGTCTCCCCGGCCAGCCGGTGGAGCTTGTCGGGGCTCTCGCGGCGGTGGGCGAAGTAGCGGCGGGCGCCGTGGGCACGGGCCAGGCCGGCCACCGCCCGTACGTACTGGCCGGGATCGACCACGCCCGTCTCCACCAGTGAGGTGCCGACCAGATCGGCTCCCCGGACGATGGTCGGCGGGCCGAAGCGCAGACGGGTCCACTCGAAGGTGTTGGCGGTGACGGCGAGGGACTCGGGCGGCTCCACCGGCATCGCGGTGAAGACCTCGACGGCCCGGGTGGGGGAGGGCAGCAGCCGCCGCCGGGCCAGCGAGGTGACCGGGGCGAGCACCAGTTCGCGGGGGCCGCCCGCGCCGCGCCGGTGCCAGCGCACCAGCTTCTCGCCCCGGGTGAGCTGGGCGGCGAACTCCATGGTGGCGGTGCCGTCGTCCACCACCGTCAGATCCTTCTCCCCGACGAGGGTCAGCAGGAGCTGCACATAGCGCGAGAAGGGGTCGCCTATGACGATCCGGCGGGCGCGGCGCAGCAGCGGGAGGAGCTGGCGCACGGCCCTCACCGGCGCCGCCGCCCCGCCGCGCGCCTCCTGCCAGCGCACCGTGTGCCCCTCGTCCCGGGCCAGTTCCGCCATCCGGCGCAACTGGCCCCGGGACATGGGGTCGGTGGGTGACAGCACGACGACCGTGAGCCCGGTCGACAGCGGGTCGTAGGGCTGGGCGTGGGCCCACTCCAGGACGTTCAGGAGCTGGACCGGGGACTCGACGAAAGCGAGATTCACTTCAGTTCACCTCAAGAGAGCTGCGCGAACGGGCGGGCGGGCGGGGCTGGGCGGGGCGGCCGGGGGCGGTGGTGGTGGTGGTTCAGACGCCGGCGGGCACGCGGTCGGCGGTGTCGTCCGACTCGGCGACGACGCCCGCGACCCGGCGGAGCTTGCGCATGGGGGCGAGTTCGGAGTCGTACACCCGCTTCACCCCGTCGCCGAGCGCCGCCTCGATGGTGCGGATGTCCCGGACCAGCCGCTGGAGGCCGCCCGGCTCGACCGACGCGGCCTGGTCGGAGCCCCACATCGCCCGGTCGAGGGTGATGTGGCGCTCGACGAAGGCGGCGCCGAGCGCGACGGCGGCCAGCGTGGTCTGGAGGCCGGTCTCGTGGCCGGAGTAGCCGATCGGGACGTTCGGGTACTCGCTCTTGAGGGTCTGGATGACGTTGAGGTTCAGCTCCTCGGCCTGCGCCGGGTAGGTCGAGGTGGCGTGGCAGAGAATGATGTTGTCGCTGCCGAGCACCTCGACCGCGTGCCGGATCTGGCGCGGGGTGGACATCCCGGTCGAGAGGATGACGGTCCGGCCGGTGGCGCGCAGGGCGCGCAGCAGCTCGTCGTCGGTGAGCGAGGCGGAGGCCACCTTGTGGGCGGGGACGTCGAACCTCTCCAGGAAGGCCACGGCCTCGGTGTCCCAGGGGGAGGCGAACCAGTCGATGCCGCGCTTGCGGCAGTGCTCGTCGATGGAGCGGTACTCCTCCTCGCCGAACTCCACCCGGTGGCGGTAGTCGATGTAGGTCATCCGGCCCCAGGGGGTGTCGCGCTCGATGTCCCACTGGTCGCGCGGGGTGCAGATCTCCGGAGTGCGCTTCTGGAACTTGACCGCGTCGCAGCCCGCGTCGGCCGCGGCGTCGATCAGGGCGAGGGCGTTGTCGAGGTCTCCGTTGTGGTTGATGCCGATCTCGCCGGTGACGTAGACGGGGCGGCCGGGGCCGGCGGTGCGGGTGCCGAGGGTGCGCAGTCGGGAGGTGTTCATGGGGGTTTTCCTCATTCTTCGGTGGGGTGATCGGGTGGTCAGGGGGTCAGTTCGGGGCCGAGGAGCCAGGTGGCGATCTCCCGGACCGCGCCCCGGCCGCCGGGGGTGGTGGTGGTCGCCCGGGCCTGTTCCCGTACGGCGCCGTGGGCGTCGGCGACGGCGACCGGCCAGCCCGCCAGGGCGAAGCAGGGCAGGTCGTTGACGTCGTTGCCCGCGTAGAGGACCCGGGCGGGGTCGATGGAGTGCTCGTCGCACCACTGCTTGAGCGCGAGGTCCTTGCGGTCGACGCCGTGCAGTACGGGGATACGGAGCTTGCGGGCGCGGGCCGCGACCACGGGGTTCCGCTCGCTGGAGAGGATGAGCAGGGCGAGGCCGGCCCGGCGCAGCCGGTCGATGCCGAGGCCGTCGCCTCGGTGGACGGAGACGGTTTCGCGGCCGTCGGCGTCGATGTGGACGCGGTCGTCGGTCTGGGTGCCGTCGAAGTCGAGGACGACGGCGTCGATGTCGCCCCGGGTGGGGAGCGCCTCCGGCGGGGTGTCGAGGAGGGGGGCGAGGGCGCGGGCCCTGGCCAGGTCGTGGGGGTCGTCCACTTCGAGGACGCGGGCGGGGTCGGTGGGGACGAGGGCGGTGCGGCCGAAGAAGCGGTGGTGGGATGTGCGGAAGCCGGGGGTGGTCATGGCGTAGGCGGCGCCGGTCTCCAGGAAGTCCTGGGGGCGGTCCTGGCGGCGGGGGCGGGAGGCGGGGGTGTGATTGACCCCGATCCCGCCGATCCCGCGCCCCGAGGGCCCCGCGCCCCCCGGCCCGTCCACGGGCACGCCCTCCGGCCTCGCCGGAGCCGTATCCCCCGCCCCGTCCAGGGGCATACCTCCCGGCCCGTCCAAGGGCATACCTCCCGGCCCGTCCAAGGGCACACCCTCCAGCCTTGCCGACGCACGAGGTGCAACCTCCGGCTCGTCCAGGGGCACACCCTCCAGCCTTGCCGACGCACGAGCCGCACCTTCCGGCGCCGCCGGAGCCGTATCCCCCAGGCCGTCCAGGGGCGCCGACGGACCACCCCCCAGCCCCTCCGACGCTCGAACCGCACCCTCCTGCCCCTCCGGCGATTGAGCCGTGCCACCCAGCCCCTCCGGCCATTGAGCCGCACCACCCAGCCCCTCCGGCCATTGAGCCGCACCACCCAGCCCCTCCGGCGATTGAGGAGCGGGGGTTCGGGGGCTGGCCCCCGACC
>NZ_JBEOYB010000156.1:0-5596 GCF_040296845.1 Streptomyces sp. NPDC001985 | reverse complement strand
GCCGGGTGGGTTGCGGGCCACGGTGGGGGGCGGGCCCCCGAACCCCCGCGCCTCAATCGCCGGCGGGGCTGGGGTGGTGCGCTCAATCGTCGGCGGGGCTGGGGTGGTGCGCTCAATCGTCGGCGGGGCTGGGGTGGTGCGGGCTTGATCACCGGCGCGGAGCCGCCTCAGCGCGCCCGGGGCCGCCTCCCAGAGGCAGCTCAGGGGGGAGTGTGAGGACAGACCCCGCGCCCCGCGAATCCCAGCCCGTCCGGCGCTTGAGGACGGACCCTCGGCCACGGGCGCCCTGAGCGATTCCGGTCGGCCCGGCAAATCCAGCCTGTCCGGCGTTTGAGGACGGACCCTCGGCCACGGGTGCCCTGAGCGATTCCGGTCGGTCCGGCAAATCCAGCCTGTCCGGCGTTTGAGGACGGACCCTGTGCCACAGGTCCCCGCACGGTGCGGTGCGCACCGCGGCGCGGGGGGCGTCAGGTGAGGGGCTTGCCCGAGATGGTCACGCCCGCCGAGCGCAGCTCCTCCACCACCCGCTCCGCCCGCTCCCCCGACACCGCCGCCGTCAGATCCAGCAGCACCTGCGTGGCGAACCCCTCCCGCACCGCGTCCAGCGCCGTCGCGCGGACGCAGTGGTCCGTGGCGATGCCCACCACATCCACCTCGGTCACCTCGTGGTCCCGCAGCCACCGCGCCAGCGTCACCCCGTTCTCGTCCGTGCCCTCGAACCCGCTGTAGGCGGCCTCGTACTCCCCCTTGTCGAACACCGCGTCGATCGCCCCCGACGCCACCGCCGGCGCGAAGTTCGGGTGGAACCCCACCCCCTCCGTCCCCGCGACGCAGTGGCGCGGCCAGCTGGTCTCGTAGTCCGGGGTGTCGGAGAAGTGGTCGCCGGGGTCGATGTGGTGGTCGCGGGTGGCGATCACATGGCGGTAGCCCGCGGGCACGGTCTGGCCGATCAGGTCGGTGATGGCGGCGGCGACCTCGGCACCTCCCGAGACCGCGAGGCTGCCGCCTTCGCAGAAGTCGTTCTGAACGTCGACGACGATCAAGGCGCGGTGCATGGCGGCTGTCCTTCGTAGAGCGGGGCGACGGGTGCGGGGCCCTTGGTGTGTACCGAGCCTAGAGACTCCCGCCGTCGCACGGGAGGGCCTCCCCGGGCGGCGCGGGGCGCGAGGGCGGCGCACGGGTGAGCCTTACCGCGCACAGCCGCTTCACACATACTCGGTGGGCAGCACCGGCTCCCCCCGGGAGAGCTGAATGGCGGACATCGGCAGCCCCGCCCGTGCCTCGATGTGCCGCTGCCGGGCCGCGTCCAGCGGCTCCCGCCCCACGATCTCCCCGCCCCTGACCAGCTCCACCAGGAGCTGCCGGCCGGCCAGCTCCGGCGGTACGGCCCCGAGGCCCACGATCTCGGCCTCCGCGACCCCGTCCGCGTCCAGCCGCCGGGCGGCCCACTTGCGGCCCCCGAGGGAGGACTTCGCGCCCAGGGACTTCTTCGCCACCGGCTCCAGCGGCGCCCCGGACTCGCCCGAGCGGGCCCGGGCGACCAGCTTGTAGACCATCGAGCAGGTGGGGTGCCCGCTGCCGGTCACCAGCTGGGTGCCCACCCCGTACGCGTCCACCGGAGCGGCGGCCAGCGAGGCGATGGCGTACTCGTCCAGATCGGAGGTGACGGTGATCCTGGTGTCGCGCGCGCCCAGCTCGTCGAGCTGCTGCCGCACCCGGTGGGCGACGAGGAGGAGATCGCCCGAGTCGATCCGTACGGCGCCGAGCCCCGGGCCCGCGATCTCCACGGCGGTACGGACGGCCTCGGCCACGTCGTAGGTGTCCACCAGCAGGGTGGTGGAGCGGCCGAGGGAGTCCACCTGGGCCCGGAAGGCGTCGCGCTCGCTGTCGTGCAGCAGGGTGAAGGCGTGGGCGCTGGTGCCGACGGTCGGGATCGAGTAGCGGAACCCGGCCGCGAGGTCGGAGGTGGAGTCGAAGCCGCCGACGTAGGCGGCGCGGGCCGAGGCGACCGCGGCCAGCTCATGGGTGCGCCGGGCGCCCATCTCGATCAGCCGGCGCCCGCCCGCCGCGGCGGACATCCGGGAGGCCGCCGCGGCGATCGCCGAGTCGTGGTTGAGGATGGAGAGGATCACGGTCTCCAGCAGCACGCACTCCGCGAAGGTGCCCTCGACCCGCAGCAGCGGGGAGCCGGGGAAGTAGACCTCGCCCTCCGGGTACCCCTGGATGTCCCCGCGGAAGCGGTAGGAGGCGAGCCACTCCAGCGTCGGCTCGTCCACGATCCCCCGCTCGCGCAGGAACCCCAGCACGCCGGCGTCGAAGCGGAAGTTCTCCACCGCGTCGAGTACCCGCCCGGTGCCCGCGACGACCCCGTACCGCCGCCCCTCGGGCAGCCGCCGGGTGAAGACCTCGAAGACGGAACGGCGCCCGGCGGTGCCGGCGCGCAGGGCCGCCTGGACCATCGTGAACTCGTACTGGTCGGTGAAGAGGGCGGTGGACGGGACGTCCACCGGCAGTCCCAGGTCAGCGGTGTTCACGGCACTCAGCCTCGCACTTTCGCGTCGGGTGCCCGGAGAACCCGGGCGATCCAGCCATGGCCAGGATGCTACCCCACATTTCGTCAGAGTGACGAGATGGGGTGACCGTTTATGCGCGGGGGCTCCCCGAGTGGCAGCATGGATCAGGTGAGTGTTGCTCCCACAGAGATCGAACGTCCCGAATCGGCCGAGGAGACCTTCGCCGTTCCCGAGCCCGACGTGCCGTGGGTGACGCTCGTCCACAACGATCCCGTGAATCTGATGAGCTATGTGACCTACGTCTTCCAGGCGTATTTCGGTTACTCCAAGGACAAGGCGCGCAAACTGATGCTCGACGTCCACCACAAGGGACGGGCCGTGGTCTCCAGCGGCAGCCGCGAGGAGATGGAGCGCGACGTGCAGGCGATGCACGGCTACGGGCTGTGGGCGACCCTGTCGCAGGACCGCACCTGATGCCGGGACACTTCGAGCCGGTCCCCGGCGGCGGCGCGGCCATCGCGCTCGACGAGGTCGAGATCTCCATCCTGCGCTCGCTCGCCGTCCAGCTCCTCGAACTGATCGGACCGGGCGAGACGCCCGCAGAGGGCGAGGATCCGCTCGCCGCCCTCTTCGCCGAGGGGCCCAGCGAGGCGCCCTCCGACCCCGCGCTCGCCCGCCTCTTCCCGGACGCGTACTCCGGCCCCGGCACGGAGAGGCCCGACGAGGAGCAGCGGGCCGCGTCCTCCGAGTTCCGGCGCTTCACCGAGAACGACCTCCGGGCCCACAAGCGCGACGACGCGGTGGCGGTGGTGCGCGGCCTCGACGGCCTCACGGTGGACGGCGAGGGCGGCGCGGTGCTGCGGCTGACCGCCGACGACAGCGCCCACTGGCTCCGGGCGCTCAACGACCTCCGGCTGACCATCGGCACCCGGCTGGAGGTCGGCGACGAGGACGAGGCCGACACGCTCTACCGGCTGCCGGACACCGATCCGCGCAAGCCGATGGTGATGGCCTATCTCTGGCTCGGGGTGCTCCAGGAGACCCTGGTCGAGACCCTCATGCCCTGAACGGCCCCCGACGGACCCCCGACGGACCCCCGAGCGGGCCCTGAACGGCCCCCGAGCGGCCCCTGGGTGGCCCGCCCCCTTCCCTCCGCCCCGCCCGGTCCGCCGGGTGGGGCTTCCGATGGGTCTCCGGTGGACTTTCCCGCCCTTTCGGACCTGTATGGACATCCTGTGGGGCTCGTGTGGAGGGCTCCGGCGGACGCTCAGCGGACGCTCAAATCCGGATAACGATCACGTCACCACGCTTGGACGCTCTGTCGTGCCGTGCGTTATTTGTCCGCTTATCTTTGTGGTGCACGCCACACTATTGCCCGATGATCTCCGTGGTCACCGTGATAAATCTTCACGACCGCCAGGGGCGCCACCCATGCCCCTGGGGGCGCTTGAGCCGGCGGATCGCCGGTGGCACTCCATCCGTATCCGGGGGGATCAGGACCTGATCCGCATCCGCGCGCCAGCCGCAGCGGGCGCGGGTCCGCATGGAGAAAGGGCGCACCACCATGACCTCAGTGCAGGTCGGCAAGGATGACGGGCACGACGGCAAGGGTGTCGCGGGGCCCGTCGACACGACCACCGGCACCGCCGGAGGTCCGCCGGAGGACCAGGGTTACCACCGGGCGCTCAACGCCCGGCAGATCCAGATGATCGCGATCGGCGGAGCGATCGGCACCGGTCTCTTCCTCGGCGCGGGCAAGGGCATCTCCAAGGCCGGACCCAGCCTCATCCTGGCCTACGCCATCGCGGGCGTGGTCATCTTCTTCATCATGCGCGCCCTCGGCGAGCTGCTCATGTACCGCCCGGTCGCCGGCTCGTTCTCCGAGTACGCGCGGGAGTTCATCGGCCCCTTCGCCGGCTTCGTCACCGGCTGGACCTACTGGCTCTTCTGGGTCGTCACCGGGATGACCGAGGTCACCGCCGCCGCCAGCTATATGACGTACTGGTTCGACGTCCCCCAGTGGATCTCCGCGCTGGCCTTCACGATCATCCTCTACGGCGCGAACCTGATCTCCGTGAAGCTCTTCGGCGAGCTGGAGTTCTGGTTCTCGATGGTCAAGGTCACCGCGATCATCGGCATGATCCTCATCTGTCTCGGCATCCTCACCCTCGGCTTCTCCGACGCCGGCGACACCGCCTCCGTCAGCCTGCTCTGGGACGACGGCGGCTTCTTCCCCAAGGGCATCGGCGGCACGCTGATGACCCTCCAGATCGTGATGTTCGCCTTCCTCGCGGTCGAGCTGGTCGGTGTCACGGCCGGTGAGTCCAAGGACCCCGAGAAGAACCTGCCGAAGGCCATCAACACCGTGCCCGTGCGGATCGCCGTCTTCTACATCGGCGCGCTGATCATGATTCTGTCGGTGGTCTCCTGGACCAACTTCCAGCCCGGTGTCTCGCCCTTCGTCGCCGCCTTCGACGAGATGGGCCTCCAGACCGGCGCGGCCATCGTGAACTTCGTCGTCCTCACCGCCGCGCTGTCCTCCTGCAACTCGGGCATGTACTCCACCGGCCGGATGCTGCGCGACCTCGCGCTCAACAGCCAGGGCCCGAAGTTCTTCACCAGGCTCACCAGGAACGGCATCCCGCTGCTCGGCACCACCTTCTCGGCCGGCCTGATGCTGATCGGTGTCTGGATCAACTACCAGTGGCCCGGTGAGGCCTTCAACAAGATCGTCTCCTTCGCCACCATCTCCGGCATGTGGGCCTGGGTGATGATCCTCGTCAGCCAGATCCGCTACCGCGCCAAGGCCGACCGGGGCGAGCTTCCCCAGTCCACCTTCAAGGCCCCCGGCGCGCCGTACACCAGCTGGTTCGCGCTCCTGTTCATCGGCATGGTGGTCGTGCTGATGGGCATCGACAAGGACGCCAGGATCTCGCTGTACTGCGCGCCCGTCTGGGCCCTGATCCTCGGCGTGTCGTATCTGGTGCTGAAGAAGCGCAACCCGCGGGGAGCGGCGTTCGTGAAGCGCTGACCCGCGACACGCCCCGGCACCCGCGGCGGGCGGGCGCGTACCGGACTCCGGT
>NZ_JBEOYB010000155.1:0-5714 GCF_040296845.1 Streptomyces sp. NPDC001985 | reverse complement strand
GCGCGCGGCGAGAGGGCCCCGGTCTCCGTGAGGAGACCGGGGCCCCGGTGGAGCGCTGGGCAGGCCTTGCACCCGCATCCCCCCACGGGAAGTGGGGTGTCTTTCCTTGGACCACCAACGCATGCCCCCCGCCCGGGACTTCCCGGACGCGGCGACAAGATCCACTATAGCGCGGCGGCACCGCCCCCGGCACACCCGGCGGACCGGCCCGGAGACCGGGCGGCGGCGGGGCGGCGCACGGGGACAGCGGTGGCGCCCGGGCGGGGCGGAGCTGTGCGGGCGGGGACGGGCCGGGTGGTCCGGGTGCGCCCTCCTCCTCGCGCGCCAAAGGCCCGCGCGCACCCCGGCCTTCCGGGCCCGGGGGCCGGGGCGGGCCCGGGGGCCGGTGGTGTGCCGCTCAGCGTGTCCGCAGCCGGAAGAGGGGTCCCGAGGCGGCGACGCCCAGGAGCAGGAGGGCGGCGCACCAGGCGGTCGCGGTCCAGGGCGCGGTGCCGACCGGCTGTCCCAGGAGCAGGCCGCGCAGGGATTCGATGAGCGGGGTGACCGGCTGGTTCCCGGCGAAGGCGTGCAGCCAGCCGGGCATGGTGTCGATGGGGACGAACGCGCTGCTCGGGTAGGGCAGGAACGTCATGAGGAAGGTGAGTCCGCCGGCCGTCTCGGGGCTGCGCGCCAGCAGTCCGAGCGCGGCCGAGAGCCAGGAGATCGCGACCAGGAAGAGGAGGAGCAGCGCCGCGGCGGCGAGCCAGGCGGCCGGGGTCGCGTCCGGGCGGAAGCCGAGGAGGAGGGCGACGGTGAGCACCAGGGCGGTCGAGACGGTGTTGCGCAGGGTGCTGGCGGCGACGTGGCCGGCGAGGACGGCCGCGCCGGGGACGTCCAGGGAGCGGAAGCGGTCGATGATGCCGCTCTTCATGTCCTCGCTCACCCCGATCGCGGTGGTGGCGGCGCCGAAGGAGGCGCAGAGCACCAGGATGCCGGGGACGACGTAGGTGATGTAGTCGGTTCCGGTGTCGATCGCCCCGCCGAAGAAGTAGATGAAGACCAGCATCATCATCAGCGGCAGCAGCAGGGAGGTGATGAGGGCGTCGGTGTCGCGGACGCTGATGCGGATGCGGCGGGCGGTGAGGGTGGCGGTCCCGCCCAGGACGGCGGCGCGGCGGCCGGCGGCCGGGCCGCGGGGCGCCGGGGTGCGGCCGGGGGCGGCGGGGCGGCGCAGGACGTCAGGCACGGGCGGGCTCCTTGGCGGTCAGGGCGAGGAAGACGTCGTCGAGGGTCGCCTGGCGGACGGCGAAGCGGACGATGTCGCAGCGGTGGGGGTCGGCGCGGTCGAGCAGGGCGCGGATGCCCGCGGCGGTGCCGTCGGTGGGGAGGCTGACGACCGGTTCGCCCGGGGTGCCGGGGGCGGCGGGGGCGGCGGTGCTCCCGGGGTCCCAGCTGCCCGGGCCGGTGCGTTCGCGGACCCGCAGGGCGGCGGCGTCGTCGGCGGGGACGAGGTCGAGGCGGTGGCCGGCGACGCGGTCCTTGAGTTCGGCGGCGGTGCCCTGGGCGACGAGCCGTCCGCCGTCGATCAGGGCGATCCGGTCGGCGAGCCGGTCGGCCTCCTCCAGGTACTGGGTGGTGAGGAAGACGGTGGTGCCGTCCGCCGCGAGTTCGCGCACGACCTCCCACAGGTCCGCGCGGCTGCGCGGGTCGAGTCCGGTGGTGGGTTCGTCGAGGAAGACGACCTGGGGCTCGCCGACCAGGCCGGCGGCGAGGTCGAGCCGGCGCCGCATGCCGCCGGAGTAGCTCTCGGCGCGGCGGCGGGCGGCTCCGGTGAGGCCGAAGCGTTCGAGCAGCGCGGCGGCGCGGCGGCGGGCCGCCCGGGCGGGCATGCCGTGCAGCCGGGCCACCATGCGGAGGTTCTCCTCGCCGGTGAGTTTCCCGTCCACGGCCGCGAACTGGCCGGTGAGGCTGATGACCCGGCGCACCCGGGCGCGGTCGCGGACGGTGTCCCAGCCGGCGACGCGGGCCTGCCCGGTGTCGGCGGGGGTGAGGGTGGCGAGGATGCGCACGGTGGTGGTCTTGCCGGCTCCGTTGGGGCCCAGGAGCGCGAAGACGCTGCCCCGGCCGATGTTCAGGTCGACTCCGTCGAGGACGCGGACGGTGCCGTAGGCCTTGGTCAGTGCGGTGGCCTCGATGGCGGCCGCGTCCCGGTGCGGGCGGGTGGCGGCGGGTGTTCGGCGCATGGGTCCCCCTGCTTCCTGCTCTTCTGCGTATGACATACGCACTACTGCGTAAGGGTTACGCATTACTAGGATGGAGGTCAAGCGGAACGGGCGAGAGGTGACACGCGATGAGCGACCGCAGCGGTACGGCGGCGGGTGCGGCCGGCGGGAGAGCGGACGCCGGGGGGACGGGAGGCGGCGCGGGGGCGCGGGACGGGGCGGGGACGGGAGGCGGCGCGGGGGCGCGGGACGGGGCGGGGACCGGGCTGCCCGCCAGCATCGAGATGGCCTGGGGGCTGCGCGAGCGCCCGGCGAAGGGCCCCCGGCCCGGGCTGAGCCTGGACCGGATCGTCGGCGCGGCGGTGGCGCTGGCGGCGGCCGAGGGCCTGGGCGCGGTGTCGATGGGCCGGGTCGCGCGCTCGCTGGGGGTGGCGACGATGTCCCTCTACCGCTATGTCGCGGCCAAGGACGAGCTGTACGTCCTGATGCAGGACGCGGCCGCGGGCCCCGCGCCCGCTCCCCCGGCGCCCGGCACCGGCTGGCGGCAGGCGCTCACCTCGTGGGCGCGGGCGCACCGGGAGCTCTTCCGGCGCAACCCCTGGGTGCTGCGGCTGCCGGTCTCCGGACCGCCCATCACCCCCAACTCGGTGGCCTGGTGGGAGTGCGGCCTCGCCGCGCTCGCGGAGACCGGCCTGGACGAGGGCGAGAAGATCGGGGTGGTGCTGCTGGTCTCCGGATTCGTGCGCAACGAGGTCCTGCTGACGTCGGACATCGCCGCCGCGATGGAGACGCAGGGCGTGGGAGGGCAGGAGATGATGCGCCGGTACGGGCACACCCTGCGGCGCCTGGCCGAACCGTCGCGCTATCCGGCGGTGGCCCGGATGCTGGACTCGGGGGTGATGTCGGATGTTCCGGCCGATCCCCGGGCCGACGCCGACGCCGACTTCGCCTTCGGCCTGGAGACCATTCTGGACGGGGTCGGCGCCAGGATCGGCCGGCCGGGCGGCGGCGCGGGAGAGACCGCGGCGGCGGCCGGCTGAGCGACGGGCGGGCGGGGCGGGGGTGTTCCCGGGGCAGGGGGGTTCCCGGGCGGGCGGGGGTGTCCGGCGGGCGCTCAGGGGTCCTGCGCGGGTCCACGGGGTGCGGGCGCGGCGGGGCGGCGGGGCCCGGTCGCCCGGGGCACGGGGCACCCGGGGCACGGGGCACCCGGGGCACGGGGCACCCGGGGCACGGGCCGCCCGGAACGCCGGGGCCTGCGGCGCGGGGCGCGGGGCACCCGGGCGGGCGGCGCACCCACGGGCCGGGCGGCCGGGGCGCGGGCCCGGCCGGGCGGCCGGGGGGCGGCGGGGCGCGGGGTCAGTCCTCGACGGTGAACCCGTGGCTGATCACCGCGGCGGGTGCCGTGAGGAGGGACACGTCGGCCAGCGGGTCGCCCTCGACCAGGACCGCGTCGCCGCGGAAGCCGGGGGCCAGACGGCCCGCCGTGCGCTCCAGGCCGATGAGGCGTGCCGCGCCCGTGGTGGCGGTGCGGATCGCGTCGAGGGCGGGCAGGCCCGCGGCGCGCATCAGCTCGATCTCGCGGCCGATGGGGTCGATGACCCCGCCGGAGGAGTCGGTGCCGGCGGCGACGGGGACGCCGAGTTCGAAGGCGCGGCGCACCGCGCGCCGGGCGGTGGGCAGGAACAGGCGTCCCCGTTCGGCCAGGACCGGGTCCGGGTCGGCGGCCAGGCTCGCCATCGCGGCGAGGGTGGGGGTGAGGAAGGTGCCGCGGCGGCGCATGTCGTGCATGGTGCGCTCGCCGAGGTACACCCCGTGCTCGATGCTGGCGACGCCCGCCAGGACGGCGTCGTGGATGCCCTGCTCGCTGTAGCTGTGGCACAGGACGGTGGCCCCGCCCCGGCGGGCCGCCGCGACGGTGGCGGAGAGCTGTTCGCGGTCGTAGACCTGGGTGAGCGGGTCCTCGTCCGGGGAGCCCGCCCGTTCGTTGGCCCGGGTCTTGATCACGTCGGCGCCCCGGGCGAGGTTCACCTCGACGACCCGGCGCAGGGCCTCGGGGGTGCGGACGCCGTCCTTGAGGCGGGCGAGGGGGGCGAGTTCGGGGTCGGCCAGCAGGGTGTCGCCGGGGCGGGGGGTGACGAAGACGCCCGCCGCGCGCATCCGGGGTGCGCGCCGCGGGGTCCAGCGGGCGAGTTCGCGCAGTGCGATGTCCTGGTAGAAGGGGGTGCTGCCGCTGCGGACGCTGGTCGCGCCGAGGCGGACGGCGCGGTGCGCGTCGGTCAGGGTGGTGAGGTGGACATGGGCGTCGACCAGGCCCGGCAGGACCCAGCGGCCGTCCGCGCGGACGGTGGCGGCCCGGCCGCGCACGGCGGCGGCGGCCTGCCGGGTGGCGTGGCGGGTGCCGGCGGCGCGGACGGTGCCGTCCTCGATGACGACCACGGCGTCCTCGGTGACCCGCCCGGTGTGCGGGTCCAGGAGGGTGCCGCCGTCGATGATCAGCGTCCCGCCGCGCGGCGGGCGCCCGGAGCCCGTGCCCGCGCCGGGCATCCCCCGGTCCGCCGCCGCGGTGCCCGCGGCGGCGGCGGTCAGTGCCGTGCCGCCGGCCAGGACGGTGGCGGCCATGACACCGCGGCGGGTGACCCCCGGCGGGGGCGGCGGGGTTCCGGCGTCGTCGCACATGGGCATGGCTCCTCGGAAAGCAGGGATGTGGCGGTGACTCCGCGGCGCCTGGCCAGTGCCCGATGGCGTGGACGATAGCCGCACCGGAAGGTGCATACAACACCTTGTTGCGCGGGCGGGTGCGCAGGGGCGGGCGGCGGCGGTACGGGCAAGCGCCCGGCGGCAGCGGTACGGGCAAGCGCCCGGCGGCAGCGGTACGGGCGGGGCGCGGGAGACGGCGGCCGTCCTGGCGTTCCCGGCCCGGGGGTTCCCGGCCCGGGGGTTCCCGGCCCGGGGGTGTGGCGGACGCGCGGGACGGTGCGGCGCCCGGGCCGGTGCGGCGCGCTGCTGCCCGCGCCGGCGGCGGGGGCGGGGGCGGGGCGGAGGAGCGGGTGGCTTCCGGGGCGGCGGGACCGGGCGGAGCCGGCCCCGTCCGGCGACTGCCGGTCCTCGCCGCCAGCGTCAGCCGGGGGCGGCGCCGGTGCCGGTGCCCGGGGACGGAGAGGCCCGGGGCAGCGGCCGGGAGACCGAGGACGCGGCGCCGGGAGCGGGGATGCCCCGGGGCGGTGCCGGGAGCGGGGGCGCCGAGGGGGCGGGGCGGTTCGTCGCGGGGAGGTGCGCGGAGGTGCGCGGAGGTTCTCGTATGCCCGCGCGGCGGCACCTTCCGGTCCGTCACCGGCGGGCGCCGGGGGCGGTGTTCGTCGGGGCCGCAGGCCGGGGGCCGGGACACGGCGGCAGGAGTACGCAGCGGTGCGGGCAGGCCGGGCCCGACGCCGTCCGCCGGGGCCCCGGCAGGCCCGCCCCGGCCGGAACCGGAGCCCGGGGGCCACCGCCGCGCCGCGGCACGGCGGTGGCCCC
>NZ_JBEOYB010000154.1:0-5850 GCF_040296845.1 Streptomyces sp. NPDC001985 | reverse complement strand
AGCGTCGGCGACTGACGACAACGCGGCGAGGCGCGGTGCCGGGGCTCGCGAGCCCGGCACGATCCGAAAGAGACGACCCAGCCCCTGCCCAGTCCCCGGCCCCGGTCCGCCACCCCCTCGGCGGACCGGGGCCCTTCGCCGCCCCACGGCACTCCGCCGAGCGAAACCGTGCTGAAACCGCGCCCTCCGTAGAAAGGACACCGAGGCGGAAGTCCAGAGACCAAGGCAACGGGCGGACGCGGGCCAACGAACAATGGAGAATCACATGTCAGTTACTTCCAGCCCTGAGGCCGGCCGGAACCGGACGGGCACCCGCCGGACGCGCCGGGTCGCCGCGGTGGCCGCCCTGCTGACGACGGTCACCCTCTTCGCCGGGGCCTGCGGCAGTGACAGCGACAAGGACGACCAGGGTGTCGCGTCCGTACCGTCCGCGAAGCAGTCGTCCGGCGGCGGCACCGCCGAGGAGGGCGGCGCCAAGGGCGACCCGGTCGAGTACGCCAAGTGCATGCGCAAGAACGGCGTCGAGGACTTCCCGGACCCGCGCTCCGGCGGCGGGATCACCCTTCCGAGGGGCGTCGACCCCCAGTCCGAGGCCTTCAAGAAGTCCGAGGAGGCCTGCAAGGACTTCCGGCCCACCCGCGGTGATGTCGAGGTCCCCGGCGGCAACGAGTGGAGCAGCGACGACCAGGTGAAGTTCGCCCAGTGCATGCGCAAGAACGGTCTCTCCGATTTCCCCGACCCCTCCACGGACGGTGGTGTGATCCTCGGACAGGACACCGGGGTCGACCCCAAGTCGGAGCAGTTCAAGAAGGCCGACGAGGCCTGCAAGCAGTACAAGCCGCAGGGCGCTCCCGTTCCCGGCGCCGAGGGCGGGAACTGACCGTGACCACCACAGAAATCACCACCGAGGGCGCGGAGAGCACCCCGCCGCCCGAAGAGCCCGAACAGCGTCCCCGCGCCCGGCAGCGGCGCAGAGGACGGACCGCGGCGATCGTCGTGGCCCTGGTCGCGGCCGGCGGTGTGGGATCGGTGCTCACCACCAACCCCTTCGAGGCCCGGGGCAGCGAGACCTCCGCCAGCAAGCAGGACACCGCGACCGACACCGTCAAGGTCACCAAGGGCACCCTGTCGTCACGGACCCAGCAGAACGGCACCCTCGGCTACGCCGGCTCGTACAACGTGGTCAACAAGGTCAGCGGCACCATCACCCGGCTGCCCTCCGTGGGTCAGGTCATCCGCCAGGGCAAGGCGCTCTACTGGGTGGACGGCAAGCCGGTGATCCTGCTGAAGGGCGGGAGGACACCGGTCTACCGCGAGCTGGCCCGGGGCGACGAGGGCGCCGACGTCAGGCAGCTGAACGCCGCCCTCGTCGAACTGGGCTACGCCACCGACGAGCAGATCGACCCCGACTCCGACTACTTCAGCCGGCAGACCCGCTGGGCCCTCAAGAAGCTCCAGGACGACGTGGGGCTGAAGGAGACGGGCAAACTCAGCCTCGGGGAGGCCCTGTTCCTGCCGGTCGACGAGATCAGGGTCACCAGTGTCGACGGGGTGATCGGCGGCTCCGCCGCACCCGGCAAGCCGATCATCCAGGGCTCGTCGACCGGGCGGCAGGTCACCGTCGAACTCAACGCCAGCCAGCAGTCCGATGTGAAGGTCGGCGACAAGGTCACCATCACCATGCCCGACGACACCCGGACACCCGGAGTGGTCTCGTCGGTGGGCAAGGTGGCCAAACAGGGCGAGAACAAGACCACCATCGACGTGACCATCAAACCGACCAAACCGAAGGCGACCGGCCGGCTCGACAAGGCACCCGTACAGGTCGCCATTGTCTCCGACACGGTGAAGGACGTTCTGTCGGTGCCCGTCGACGCCCTGCTGGCCCTGGCGGGCGGCGGATACGCCGTCGAGGTGGTGAAGGCCGACGGAACCCGCGAGCTGATCCCCGTGGAGACCAGGCTCTTCGACGACAGCGCGGGCCGGGTCGAGGTGAGCGGCGACCGGCTGCGGGCCGGTCAGGATGTCGTGGTGCCGGGCTCATGACCGAGACGACCACCGAAGAGAGAACGGCGGGCCGCCGCCGCACCGGTGACGCGGTGATGCAGCTCGACCGGGTCACCAAGATCTATCCCGGTGCGTCGCCGGTGGTGGCGCTCGACCAGGCCACCTTCACCATCGATCGCGGTGAACTCGTCGCGATCGTCGGCCCGTCGGGCTCCGGGAAATCGACACTGCTCCAGGTCATGGGCAGCCTCGACCGCCCCACCTCGGGCACGGTCCGCATCGTCGGCGACGATGTGGCCAAGATGTCGGACCGGGCCCTGGCGCGACTGCGGGCCTCCCGGATCGGCTTCGTCTTCCAGCAGTTCTTCCTCGCGCAGCACGCCACCGCGCTGGAGAACGTCGCCGACGGAATGCTGTACTCGGGCACCCGTCACGCGGCCCGGATGGCGGCGGCGACCGTCGCCCTGAAGCGGGTCGGGCTCGGCCACCGGATCGAGCACCGCCCGGCGGAACTGTCCGGCGGTGAGCGGCAGCGGGTCGCCATCGCCCGCGCCCTCGTCGGAAACCCCGCGATCGTGCTCGCCGACGAACCCACCGGCAACCTCGACAGCGTCAACGGTGCCGCGATCTTCAACCTGCTCAGAGAGCTGAACGCGGAGGGCACCACCATCGTCGTGATCACCCACGACCGGGACCTCGCGAGCCGGCTCCCCCGGCGCATCGAAGTCCTCGACGGCCACATCGTCACCGATGTCACCGCGGACGGTGAGCCGGTGTCCACCGAAAGGCGTCCGACATGACCCTCACGGCTCCACCCACCGGCCGGATGCACCCGGCCGATGTGGCCAGGACCGCCAGTGTCGGGCTGCGCACCCGGCGGATGAGGGCCGCGCTGTCGGCGCTCGGCATCGCCATCGGCGTCGCGGCGATGGTGGCGGTGCTGGGTCTCTCGGCCTCCTCGCAGGCGGGGCTCCTCGCCGAGATCGACAAGCTGGGCACCAACCTGCTGAGAGTCTCCCCCGGGCAGACCCTCAGCGGGGAGGACGCCAAACTGCCCCTGGAGGCAACGGCGATGATCGACCGGATCGGCCCGGTCGAGAACGTCCAGAGCACCGGGAACACCGACGCGTCCGCCTACCGCAACCCCCATATCCCCAAGGCCAACACCAACGCCATCTCCGTGAACGCCACCAGCCTCGGCCTGCCCGGCGTGGTGCGTGCCTCCGTCACCCAGGGCAGATTCCTCAACGCCGCAACCGCCCAGCAGCCGGTCGCCGTGCTCGGCGCGACCGCCGCGAAGAGGCTGGGCATCTCCCAGATCCACTCGGGGACCCGTATCTGGGTCGGGGGGCAGTGGTTCTACGTCGTCGGCATCCTGAACTCGGTCCGTCTGACACCCGAGGTCAACTCCTCCGTACTGGTGGGCTGGCCGGCCGCCGAGAAGTATCTCGACTTCGACGGCCACGCCTCCACGGTCTACGTACGGGCCGACACCGACCATGTGACCGAGGTGCAGCAGGTCCTCGCCGCCACGGCCAACCCGCAGAAGGCCGAGGAGGTCAAGGTCAGCCAGCCCTCCGCCGCGCTCGAAGCGCGCGCGGCGACCCAGTCCGCGCTCAACGGACTCTTCCTGGGACTGGGGGCGGTGGCCCTGCTCGTCGGCGGTATCGGTGTCGCCAACACCATGGTGATCTCGGTGCTCGAACGCCGCTCCGAGATCGGACTGCGGCGGGCACTCGGCGCGACCAAGGGCAACATCCTGGTCCAGTTCCTCTCCGAGGCGGTACTGCTCGCCGCGCTGGGCGGTGTCGCGGGAGTCGCCCTGGGCAGTCTCGCGACCGCGGTCTACGCCCAGATCAAGGAGTGGGAGACCGTGGTCCCGGTGCTCGCCTGGGGCGGTGGTCTGGCCGCGGCCGTCGCGATCGGCGCCCTGGCGGGACTCCTCCCCGCGCTCCGCGCCGCGCGGCTCCAGCCCACCGAGGCGCTCCGCATCGGCTGACACCACCCGCGCCCGGTACACGGACCACCCGGGCCGTGTACCGGGCGACGGCATGGCGGGGGAGCCGCCGCCGAAGATGACGGAGGAACACGGAGGACGACGTGTCCCTGCACATACCGCTGCTGGCACTGACCGCCGGGCTGCTGGTCATCACCGCCATGGTCACCGCCCTGGTGCTGAGCGGCACCTCCGGCGGCCCCCGCGACCGGCCGGCCGGTCCGCCCGGGCGGCTCCGCGACCACCATCCGCGCCCCGTGGCACCGCGCACCGCGGACGGGGGAGAGACGGTCACGCGGGCGATCAGAGGCGCCACCCAGGTGGCGCGGAACGACCGGGAGTCCATCCTGGAGGCGACCACCGAACTCCTCGCGGAGCTGATGCGCCGCAATGGACTCACCACCGGCGACGTGGTCTCCGTGCTGTTCACCGCGACACCCGACCTGACCGCCGAGGTCCCCGCCCTCGCCGCCCGCAGGGCGGGGTTCCACGATGTGCCGCTGCTGTGCGCCGCCGAGATCGATCTCCCCGGGGCGCTGCCGCGCGTGGTCCGCCTGATGGTGTACGCCGACATCGAGCGCGCCCGCACCGGTATCCGCCCGGTCTATCTGCGCGGCACGGCGGAGCCCCGGCAGGACCTCATGGGCTGATACGGCTCCGGGGAGCCCGGCCGCCATCGGGGCCCCGGTGCGCGGACACACCCACCGGGGCCCCGCGGTGCCGGTCCCGGCTCAGGCGGTGGCGCCGAGCGCGAAGTTCAGCGCGTACAGGATCGCCGGGAGGACACCGAGGAGACCGGCGAGGGCGCCGATCACCACCGGGAGCCGGTGATTCTGCCGCAGGGTGTTCGTCAGATGCGCGACGAGCGTGAAGTAGGCCAGAATCACCACCACTCCGGCCGCCAGTCCCATGGATGAACTCGTCAGTTGCATAGCGGTGCTCTTCTCTGTGCGTCAGTGCCCAGTCCGATGTGGCGACACGCAGATCAAGAGACCGTCAACGGCCCCTGGCTGGGGGGCCTCAGAGCGCTCCTGGCGGCGCGACGTCGGAATGACGGTAGCCCAAAGCGGGTACGGAGCACCAGAGTTGCCGAAGAATGGCAGAACGAGGCCCTCCGGGAAGCCATCCCGGAGACCCTCGTCCGCACGATGTGTCACCGGACTGGGCACGTCCGCACATAACACCTGGCCTATCCTCCACTCGGGGGATATACGATCGATATACGCCTCGCTGGAACTGTGCGCGGCAGCCCAGGAGGTGGTGATGGACGGCGGGGAGGGCCTCCGGTCCACGGCGCTCGAACCCGGGCCCGTGCCGGTCGACGGCCGGCATCGCCCGGAGGGACTCCGGTTCACGGTGCTCGGTCCGGTGCGCGCCTGGCGCCAGGGGGAGGTTCTGCCGTCCGGTTCCCCCCAGCAGCGCGCGCTGCTCGCCGCGCTGCTGCTCCGCGACGGCCGCACCGCGACGGCCGCCGAGCTGATCGACGCGATCTGGGGCGACGAACCCCCCTCCCAGGCCCTCGCGGTGACACGCACCTACGCCTCCAGGCTCCGCAAGGTCCTCGGCCCCGGCACTCTGATCAGCGAGTCGGGCGGCTACGCCCTGCGGGTTTTGAGGGAGAGCGTGGACCTCTTCGCCGCCCAGGAGCTGGCGGCGGAGGCGGACAGGGCCCGCGCCGCCGGGGACCGCGACCGGGCGAGGCCGCTCCTCGGCCGGGTGCTCGGACTCTGGGACGGCGAGGCGCTGACCGGTGTGCCGGGCCCGTACGCCGAGAACCAGCGGGCGCGGCTGGAGGAGTGGCGGCTCCAGCTGCTGGAGAGCCGGCTCGACCTGGACCTGGAGACCGG
>NZ_JBEOYB010000153.1:0-5950 GCF_040296845.1 Streptomyces sp. NPDC001985 | reverse complement strand
GAGGAGGCGCGGGTGATGTCGGTCGCCGTCCTCGGGCTGATCGCGGTCGTCGGCCACCTCTGGTCCATCGGCGAGCAACTGCTCACCGAGGACCGCCCACCCAGCCCCGCATCAGCCCCGGACGACAACCGGCATGCGGTCGACACCCCCTGATCGCGCCGGATCACCACAGGTGGCCCCCTCGTGGTGCCGGCGCTGGGCGGCCCCTCCCTCGCGGAGGGGCCGCCCTGGTTTTCGGGAGATTCTTGGGCGATGATCTTGTGTGCTGAGGCTGTCGTCAGCATGTAGGGACAATGGGAAAGAGCACCTGCACTCCAGACAGGAACCCGCGAAATCGCAGGTAGATACCCATGAGCGAAGGCATCAGCCCAGGTCGCGCCCACGGCCCTCAGGCATCCTTCTGCCATCTACACCATCTTCGAGGGCACCAGCGAGATCCAGCGCCTGGTCATCGCCCGCACCCTCTCCGGCCTCCCGATCCGCTGAGCGCCGGCCGCCGTGTCCAGGTCGTCTCTTTCGGATCGTGCCGGGCTCGCGAGCCCCGGCACCGCGCCTCGCCGCGTTGTCGTCGGTCGCCGGCGCTCCGCGTGGGCTCCCTCCTCCGCCTCGCGATCCACGGCACCGGACCCCGCTCACCGATCCGGCCCGATCCGAAAGAAACTCCCTAGCTCAGGCGGACCGGATCTCCCAGGGCGCGCCCCTCAAGCCCCCGCACGCTCCCCGTGGCCCGCGCTGATCCCCGCGCGTCCCCTGGCCCCGCGTCCCCTTGCCCCGCGCGTCCCCTGGCCCCGCGTCCCCTGGCCCTGCGGCCCGGGCCCGGCGGCCCACCTCGCGGACCTCTCCGTACCGCTGCCCCCTGGCGCACCGGCCCCGAGTGATCCAGCCTGATCCGAAGGACAGGCCCCGGCCGCCACACCCCCGGAGGACACGCACGCATGCCCCGAGAGACCGGCTCCACCCCCGCGCCCGCCCGCGCGCTCTCCTTCGACCTCGCCGCCGCCCAGTACGAAGCGGCCCGCCCCGGCTATCCACCCGCCCTCTTCGACGCCATCGAGGAACTCACCGGCCGCCCGCTCCACGGCGCGGACGCCGTCGACATCGGCGCCGGCACCGGCAAGGCCACCCGCGCCCTGCTCGCCCGGGGGGCCAGGGTCACCGCCGTCGAACCGGGCCCCGGCATGGCGGCCCAGCTCCGCCGGGCACTCCCCGGCACCCCTCTCGTCCGGGGCACCGGCGACGCCCTCCCGCTCACCGACCACTGCGCCGACCTCCTCACCTATGCCCAGTCCTGGCACTGGACCGACCCCCTCCGCTCCGTCCCCGAGGCCCTGCGGGTACTGCGCCCCGGCGGCGCGCTGGCCCTCTGGTGGAATGTCGCCGACGGCTCCGTCCCCTGGATCGCGGACCAGGAGCGGCGACTCAGCGCCGGCCTCGCCGACAGCGTCCACGGCGCCCCCGGCCACGCCCGCCGCCTCCCCGCCGAACTCCGTCCTCTGGAGCGCACCCTCCACTGGACCCGCCGGGTCCCCCTCTCCACCCACCTCGACAACCTCGGCAGCCACTCCCTCTTCCTCACCCGCTCCCCCCGGGCGGCGGCCGAGTTCCTCGACCGCGAGCGCGCCGAACTGCTGAGGGTCTTCCCCGACGGGTTCGTCCTGGAGGAGTACGCGGTCGAGCTGACCGTCGCCCTCCGCGCCGCCCTCCCGCCGCTCGCCTAGCTCTCCGGCTCTCCCGCAGCCCACCCGCCCCGGCGTCCTGCGCGCCACCGCTTGACGGACGGCACCCCCGGGCACACTATTCATCACATGATGAATAAATCTGGGGTTGCCGTACTGGCCCGAGATCTGACCGTCGTCCGAGGAGCCCGCACCGTCCTGCGCGGCATCGGCTTCACCGTCCCGCCCGGCCGCGTCACCGGCCTCCTCGGCCCCTCCGGCTGCGGCAAGACCACCCTCATGCGCGCGCTCGTCGGCACCCAGGCCCGCACCACCGGCACCCTCGACATCCTCGGCCGCCCCGCCGGCGACCCCTCCCTCCGCTCCCGCACCGGCTATGTCACCCAGGCCCCCTCCGTCTACGACGACCTCACCGTCCGCCAGAACCTGGAGTACTTCGCCTCCGTGCTCCACCCCGGCCGCGCCCACCGCGAGGCCCGCCGCCACCACACCGCCCGCGCGCTCGCCGACGTCGACCTCACCGCCCACGCCGACGCCCTAGCCGGACGCCTCTCCGGCGGCCAGCGCGGCCGGGTCTCCCTCGCCGTCGCCCTCCTCGGCACCCCCGAACTCCTCGTCCTGGACGAGCCCACCGTCGGACTGGACCCCGTGCTCCGCCGCGACCTCTGGGACCTCTTCCACCGCCTCGCCGCCGAACGCGGCACGACGATCCTCATCTCCTCCCATGTCATGGACGAGGCCGAACGCTGCCACCGCCTCCTCCTCATGCGCGACGGCGAGATCCTCGCCGAGGACACCCCCGACAACCTCCGCCACCGCACCGGCACCGCGACCGTCGAGGAGGCATTCCTCCACCTCGTCGACGCGGCCGGCACCCGGGCCGCCACCGCCACCGCCACCGGCGCCCCGTCCCCCGGCCGGCGGACCGACCCCACCGAGGAGCGCACCCGATGAGCACGGCCCGCACCCTCGCCACCGCCGCCCGCGTACTGCGCCAGCTCCGCCGCGACCGCAGATCCATCGCCCTGATGGTCCTCGTCCCCAGCGCCATGCTCTTCCTGCTGCGCTATGTCTTCGACGGCAGCCCGCGCACCTTCGACTCCATCGGCACCTCCCTCCTCGGCATCTTCCCGCTGATCACGATGTTTCTGGTCGCCTCCATCGCCACCCTCCGCGAACGCACATCCGGCACCCTGGAACGCCTCCTCGCCCTGCCCCTCGGCAAAGGCGACCTCATCGCCGGATACGCCCTCGCCTTCGGTCTCGTCGCCGTCGCCCAGTCCCTCCTGGCCACCGGACTCGCCCTCTGGGCCCTCGGCCTGGATGTCGTCGGCTCCCCCTGGCTGCTGCTCCTCGTCGCCCTCCTCGACGCCCTGCTCGGCACCGCCCTCGGCCTCTTCGTCTCCGCCTTCGCCGCCTCCGAATTCCAGGCGGTCCAGTTCATGCCGGCCGTGATCTTCCCGCAGCTGCTGCTCTGCGGCCTCTTCACCCCGCGCGACACCATGCACCCCGTCCTGGAGGCCATCTCCCAGGCGCTCCCGATGTCCTACGCCGTCGACGCCATGACCGAGGTCCTGCACCACCCGGACCCCACCGGCGACTTCATCCGGAGCGCCCTCACCGTCGCCGCCTGCGCGGCCCTCGTCCTCGCCCTCGGCGCGGCCACCCTCCGCCGCCGCACCCCCTGACCACCCCTCTCCCACCTCGGCGTCCCACCCGCCGTACCGCCCATCGGACACCCCGGCGGCACTCCGCCTCCGGTGCGAGGATGTGCGCACAGATCCCCACCGGCGAGGTGAACAGAGCCATGACCAAGACAGTCGCAGTTCTCGGTACCGGCAAGATCGGCGAAGCCCTGCTCAGCGGGATGATCCGGGCCGGCTGGCGCCCCGCCGACCTGCTGGTCACCACCCGCCGCCCCGACCGCGCCGAGGAACTGCGCACCCGCTACGGCGTCGAACCGGTCACCAACGCCGAAGCCGCCAAGCGCGCCGACACCCTCATCCTCGCGGTCAAGCCCCAGGACATGGGCAAACTCCTCGACGAACTCGCCCCCGACGTCGCCGCCGACCGCCTGGTCATCAGCGCCGCCGCCGGAATCCCCACCTCCTTCATCGAGGAACGCCTCACCCCGGGCACCCCTGTCGTCCGTGTCATGCCCAACACCCCCGTACTCGTCGACGAGGGCATGTCCGTGATCTCCGCCGGAAACCACGCCACCTCCGACCACCTCGCCCACACCGAGGAGATCTTCGGCGGCGTCGGCAAGACCCTCCGGGTCCCCGAGTCCCAGCAGGACGCGGCCACCGCCCTGTCCGGCTCGGGCCCGGCGTACTTCTACTTCCTCGTCGAGGCCATGACCGACGCGGGCATCCTCCTCGGCCTGCCCCGCGCCCAGGCCCATGACCTCATCGTCCAGGCCGCCATCGGCGCCGCCGTGATGCTCCGCGACAGCGGCGAGCACCCCGTCAAACTCCGTGAAGCCGTCACCTCCCCCGCGGGCACCACCATCAGTGCCATCCGTGAGCTGGAGAACCATGGCGTACGCGCGGCCCTGATCGCGGCCCTGGAGGCGGCCCGCGACCGCAGCCGCGAACTCGCCTCCGGCAACGGCTGACCCCCGTACCGGTTTGCCGCCGTGGCGCCACGGCGGCAAACCGGCACGAGCGGACCTCCCCGGGCCGCGCTCCTCAACGACCGGGCAGCAGTCCGATCGCCGCACAGGCCGCGTCCACCATCGGCCGGGCCATCCCTCTGGCGCGCTCGGCTCCCGCGCGCAGCACCTCGTCGACATGACCCGGGTCCGCCGCGAGTTCCGCGTGACGCGCCCGCAAGGGCCTCAGCAGCTCCACTACCGCCTCGGCCGTATCCCTCTTCAAGGCCCCGTACGACTCGTAAACGGCTGCCAGCCCGGCCGGGTTCCCGCCGGTGCACGCGGCGAGAATCTCCAGGAGATTGGCGATCCCGGGACTGCCCTCCCGGTCGTACTCCACCTCGCGCCCGCTGTCCGTGACCGCCCGCATGATCTTCTTGCGCACCGTCTCGGCCTCATCGAGCAGATAGACGATCCCGGCCCCGGACGCGTGCGACTTCCCCATCTTCGAGCGCGGGTCCTGGAGATCCATCACCCGCGCCGCGACCTGCGGATGCGTCGCCTTCGGCACGGTGAAGGTGTGCCCGTACCGCTGGTTGAACCGCACCGCCAGGTCCCGGGTCAGCTCCACATGCTGCGTCTGGTCCTCACCCACCGGCACCTCATCCGTCCCATAGGCCAGGATGTCCGCCGCCATCAGCACCGGATACGTCAGCAATGACAGCCGCACCCCTTCCCCGGCCGCCCGCGCCCGTGCCCCCTTCTCCTTGTACTGGATCATCCGCCGCAGCTCGCCGTCGGTGGCCGTGCACTCCAGCAGATACGACAGCCGGGTGTGCTCCTCCACATGGCTCTGCACGAACACGGTGCACCGCGCCGGGTCCAGCCCCGCCGCCAGCAGCAGCGTCGCCGCCTGCCGGCTCAGCCGGCGGACCCGCCCCGGGTCGTGCTCCACGGTGAGCGCGTGCAGATCCACCACACAGAACAGCGCGTCCGCCCGGTGCTGGTCGACATCCACCCACTGGCGCATCGCCCCGAGATAGTTGCCCAGCGTCGGGTGCCCCGTGGGCTTGATCCCGCTGAAGATCCTCGTCATCCCGCTCTCCGTCTCCTGGTCCGGAGCCACCGATCGCGGTGGCCCGGCTCCCGGAGGGAGCAAACGAAAACGGCCACCGATCCGGCGGCCGTTGAGTACATGCGTGGGGCGGCCCGCCGTCAGGCGGGCCACCACTGAAGAGAGCATGTACGTGAGGTCATACGGGGGAGAGTAGCGACCGGAGCCCGAGGTTGACAGTGGATACCCGCAGTCGTAGTGTTCTCCGAGTTGCCCGACGTGAGCGCCGACCTCGGTTGGTCCCCGGGCAGCCATTCCGTAAGACCTCACTACAGCGAGCGACCTCTCGTCGCCTGCTTTCGGTGCGCTTTTACGAAATGAGGAATCGCGTTCGAAGGGACGCCGCCCCGATTGGCGTCAGGGCGAAAGATTCCGCTAAAGTCTCACTCGTCGGAACGGCCCAACAGCCGGGAAGACACCCCGAGTTCGACCGGGAATCAGGCCCGAAAGGATCTGATAAAGTCGGAGCAGCCGAAAGGCCGGTCCAACTGGCCGCTGGATCTGAATCCAAGTCCGGAAACGGAATGGGAAAACGGTCTGGTAGAGTTGGAAACGCAAGACCGAAGG